>CBDTYJ010000044.1:0-13875 GCA_965364575.1 uncultured Gammaproteobacteria bacterium | reverse complement strand
GCCGACACTTCGACGGTGGCGTCGGGTCTGGACATGAAGCGGGTCGGCGGTGGCCTGCTGGTGCAGACCCCGGACGATCTCAGGCTGGAGGCCGGGGATCTGAAGGTGGTCAGCGCCCGCGAGCCGGGCCCCGACGAGATCCGTGACATGTTGTTCGCCTGGCGGGTGGTGCGTTATGTCAAGTCGAACGCGATAATCTTCGCCCGGGACAACATGACCATCGGCGTGGGCGCGGGCCAGATGAGCCGGGTCTACAGCACCCGCATCGCGGCCATCAAGGCCGGTGATGCCGGTCTGGACGTCACGGGATCGGTGATGGCCTCGGATGCCTTCTTCCCCTTCCGTGACGGGGTCGACGCCGGCGCTGAACACGGGATCAGTGCCATCATCCAGCCCGGCGGCTCGATCCGCGACGAAGAGGTGATCGCGGCCGCAGACGAGCATGGCCTCGCCATGGTCTTTACCGGCGTAAGGCATTTTCGGCACTGACACCCGTCCGCGACGGGCCGTTCACATAGAGGCGCAAGGCATGAAGATCCTGATCATCGGCGGCGGTGGCCGTGAACACGCCCTGGCCTGGCAATGCGCGCGTTCCCCGGCCGCCGGACAGGTGTTCGTGGCCCCCGGCAACGCCGGCACCGCCGGCGAACCCGGGATGGCCAATGTCGACATCCCGGCGGAGGACATCGACGGCTTGCTCGAGTTTGCCGTCGACCGGCAGATCGAATTGACCATCGTCGGCCCCGAAGCGCCATTGGTGGCGGGCATCGTCGACCGATTCCGCGAGCGCGGCCTGAGATGTTTCGGACCGGATGCCGCCGGGGCCCGGCTCGAGGGTTCCAAGACCTTCACCAAGGAATTTCTGAAACGCCACGGCATCCCCACGGCGGCCTACGCCAGTTTCACCGAACTGCCGCCGGCCCTCGAATACATCCGGACCCGGGGCGCGCCTCTGGTGGTCAAGGCGGATGGACTGGCCGCAGGCAAGGGCGTGATCGTCGCCCACAGCGTGGCGGAGGCCGAAGCCGCCGCCACCGCCATGCTCGACCAGGGGGCTTTTGGCGAGGCCGGCGCCAGCATCGTGGTCGAGCAATTCCTGCAGGGCGAAGAGGCGAGCTTCATCGCCATGGTCGCCGGCGACGTCATCCTGCCCCTGGCCACGTCCCAGGATCACAAGGCCCGGGACGACGGTGACCGCGGCCCCAATACAGGCGGCATGGGCGCTTACTCCCCTGCCCCGGTCGTCACCCCGGCCCTCCACGAGCGGATCATGCGGGAAGTCATGGAGCCGACCGTGAGCGGCCTCGCGGCCGAGGGCGCACCGTACACGGGGTTCCTCTACGCGGGTCTGATGATCGACGCCGACGGCACCCCGTATGTGCTGGAATTCAACTGCCGCTTCGGCGATCCGGAGACCCAGCCGATCATGATGAGGATGGAGTCGGATCTGCCGGCGCTGTGTCTGGCCGCCCTGGAAGGCCGGCTGGGCGAATGCCGGGTCGATTGGGATCCCCGCGCCGCGCTCGGCGTGGTGCTGGCTGCCGGCGGCTATCCGGGCAGTTATGCGAAAGGCACCCCGATCTGCGGTCTCGAGCGGATCAGAGGCGACGATGTGAAAGTCTTCCATGCCGGCACGGCGCTGGATGAGCAGGGTCGGGTGGTCACCAACGGCGGCCGGGTGCTTTGCGCGGTGGCTCTGGGCGACACCGTGGCGGCGGCTCAGCAGCGGGCCTACCAGGTGGTCGACGCGATCCAGTGGGACGGCATGTTCTGCCGCCGGGACATCGGCTTTCGCGCCATAGAACGCGAGCGCTGATTTCCCCCCGGCGGTCGGGCCGTCATTACCCGGCCGGTCCCAGACACACAAACGGCGCCCGAGGGCGCCGTCCGCGATACCGCCCCGGCTCGAGCGGTCAGCGCTTCATGGAATCGAAGAACTGATCGTTGGTCTTGGTGTCCTGCAGCTTGTTCAAAAGGAACTCGATGGCGGCCAGCTCATCCATGGGATGCAGCAGCTTGCGCAGGATCCACATCTTCTGCAGCTCGTCCGGGCGGGTCAGAAGTTCTTCCTTGCGGGTACCGGAGCGGTTGATGTTTATCGCCGGGAAGATACGCTTCTCCGCGATCCGCCGATCCAGGTGTACTTCCGAGTTGCCGGTGCCCTTGAACTCCTCGAAGATCACGTCGTCCATGCGCGAACCCGTATCCACCAGCGCGGTGGCGATGATGGTCAGGCTGCCGCCTTCCTCGATGTTGCGGGCCGCGCCGAAGAAACGTTTTGGCCGCTGCAGGGCATTGGCGTCGACACCGCCGGTCAGCACCTTGCCCGAGGACGGCACCACGGTGTTGTAGGCCCTGGCCAGACGGGTGATGGAATCCAGCAGGATCACCACATCGCGCTTGTGTTCCACCAGGCGTTTCGCTTTCTCGATCACCATCTCCGCCACCTGCACGTGGCGGCTGGCCGGCTCGTCGAAGGTACTGGAGACCACTTCGCCGCGCACGGTGCGGGCCATCTCCGTCACTTCCTCCGGCCGTTCGTCGATCAGCAACACCATCAGATCGCACTCCGGATGATTGGTAGCGATCGACGAGGCGATGTTCTGCAGCAGCATGGTCTTGCCGGCTTTGGGCGGAGAGACCAGCAGGCCGCGCTGGCCCTTGCCCATGGGCGCGACCAGATCGATGATGCGGGCGGTCAGATCCTCGGTGCTTCCGGTCCCGCATTCGAGCTTCAGGCGCTCAGTGGGGAACAGCGGCGTCAGGTTCTCGAACAGAACCTTGTTGCGCGCATTCTCGGGCGCGTCCAGGTTGATCTTGCCGACCTTGAGCAGGGCGAAATAGCGTTCCCCGTCCTTGGGCGGACGGATCAGACCCGATACGGTGTCGCCGGTACGCAGGTTGAAACGGCGGATCTGGCTGGGCGACACATAGATGTCGTCCGGACCCGCCAGATAGGAACTGTCGGCCGAGCGCAGGAAGCCGAAGCCATCCTGCAGGATCTCGAGCACGCCGTCTCCGTAGATATCTTCCCCGTTGCGGGCATGCGCCTTGAGCATGGAGAAGATGATGTCCTGCTTGCGCGAGCGGGCCAGGTTCTCCAGCCCCATGGCCGTACCCAGCTCAACCAGCTCCGCCACCGGCTTCTGCTTGAGCTCGGTGAGGTGCATGGCCTTCTCGCTCCGAGCCAGATCCTCTTCGGAGATGACCTCGAATTCCTGCAGATCAGGGAATTCCTCGGAATGTTGCTTGCGCCGCCGCGGCTTCTTGTTGCCGCCGCCGCGCCCCTGATTCTTGTTGCTTCCGCGTCCGCGGGGAGGATTGTTACCCAAGTAGCCTCTCACAGATTCTCGTCCAGAAATGCAGAAAGCTGCCCCTTCGACACCGCGCCCACTTTCTGGGCCTCTACGGCGCCGTCCTTGAACAGCATGAGGGTCGGGATCCCGCGGATGCCGAATTTCGGCGGCGTCAGCGGGTTCTCGTCAATGTTGATCTTGGCGACACGCACCTTGCCCTGGTACTCGTCGGCAATCTCGTCGAGGATCGGCGCGATCATCTTGCATGGGCCGCACCACTCTGCCCAGAAGTCCAGCAGCACGGGCAGGTCCGAATCCAGCACATCGTCCTTGAAGCTGGAATCTGAGGTGAAAACGATATGATCGCTCACTACGTTGTCCTCCGTCGTATCTCGAATTCGGGGTTGGTTGATTTGGTCGCTGTCGGGCCAGCCGTTCCGGTCGTCCCAGCCGGCTCGCGCCATGTGACGCGCAAGGTCTGATCAGGCACAATGTCGCGGTCTATCGCCGCTACTGACTGGGAAATACTGGATTCGGTCGGTGACAGAGCGTCTCGGGGAAGGCGGGTCCAAAGCCCCGAACCGTTATTCTGGCCCGGACGTCATGTATTTTTCAAGTTTTATACCAGCTTTCGCGGTGAAAATTAAGTCATTATGTCGGACTCACATCTCAGCAAACTCACCTTTGAGGAACTCAACCTCACAGCGGACGTCGCCCGGGGGGTGGAAGACGCCGGATTCGCTTTCTGCACGCCGATCCAGGCCAAGACCCTGCCCATCGCTCTCAAAGGCAAGGATGTGGCCGGGCAGGCGCAGACCGGCACCGGCAAGACCGCCGCCTTCCTGCTGGCCGCCTTCGATTATCTGCAGCGCAATCCATCCCTGCCCGAGCGCCGCTCCAACGACCCGCGCTGCCTGATCCTGGCCCCTACCCGGGAGCTCGCCATCCAGATCCACAAGGATGCGGTTCTGCTCGGCCATCACACCGGCTTCACCCTCGGGCTGGCCTATGGCGGTACCGATTACGACAAGCAGCGCAATCAGCTCGCCGCGGGGGTCGATTTCCTGATCGGTACGCCCGGCCGGATCATCGATTACTTCAAGCAGCGCGTGTTCAGCTTCCGCGGCATCCAGGTGATGGTGCTGGACGAGGCCGACCGCATGTTCGACCTGGGCTTTATCAAGGATATCCGCTATGTGATGCGGCGGCTGCCGCCGCCCGCCGAGCGCCTCAACATGCTGTTTTCGGCGACCCTGAGCCATCGGGTGATGGAGCTCGCCTACGAACACATGAACGACCCGGAGCTGATCCGGATCGAGCCGGAAAAGGTCACCGCGGACCGGGTCAAACAGAGCATCTTCTTCCCCTCCAACAACGAGAAGATGCCGCTGTTGATCGGACTTCTGCGGCGGCTCGATGCGCGACGCACCATGGTGTTCGTCAACATGAAGCGCGAAGCCGACCGGGTCGCGGCCTACCTCACCGCCAACGGCATCCAGGCCGAAGCCATGTCCGGTGATGTGCCACAACGGAAGCGGCAGAGGATGCTGCGGGACTTCCAGACCGGTGCGCTGCCGGTGCTGGTCGGCACCGATGTGGCATCCCGCGGCCTGCACATCCCGGATGTGGAATATGTGGTCAACTACGATCTGCCACAGGACGCGGAAGACTACGTTCACCGCATCGGGCGTACCGCGCGCGCCGGCGCCGCGGGTCACGCAGTCAGCTTCGGCTGCGAAAACTACGTCATGACCCTGCCCGAGATCGAGGAATATATCGGCATGAAGCTGCCGGTGGAGGCGGTGGAACCGGGTCTGATGGCGGAAGATATCAAGCGCCCGCCCCGCCGGGAGCGACGCCCGGACGCGCGCCGCGGCAAATCGGGCCCGGGTGGCGGCCGCTCCGGCGGCGGTCGCCGCGGCAGCGGCGGCAAGTCGCGTCACACTGGCGCCGGCGGCAAACGGCCCCGGGGCGGCGGCCCGGCCAAGGGCTAGGCCCGGCCAAAGGCTAGGCCCGGCGTTTCCCCGGCGGGTGACCCAGATCGGCCAACCGGTCGACGCCCGGAAATCCCTCGACCGCGCGTGCCGGGCGGGTGCTGTCCGGCCGGCGGATGGCGATCACACGGCCGATGCCGTAATCGTGGGCCGCGCGCAGCACCGGCAGACTGTCATCCACCAGGGCGGTGCGCCCGGGCTCGAACGGTTCGATGACCCGCAGCCTTTCCCAGAAGGAGACCTCCTCCTTGGGCAGGCCGATATCGTGCGACGAGTGCAACGCATCCAGGAAACCCTGCAAACCGGTGCGCCGTAGTTTGAGTCTCAGCGTCGCAGGATGGGCATTGGTGACCAGCACCAGGCGCTTGTCCGCCTGACGCACGGCGCGCAGGAATTCGGGCACGTCGGGAAGGAAATCGATATGGTCGCGGACCTCTTCCTTGAGCCCGGCGATATCCATACCCAGCTCGCGGCTCCAGTAATCGAGACAGTACCAGTCCAGGGTGCCGCGCTTGCGGGCGAATTTCGGCAGCAGTCGGCGATGCGCCTCCTCGAGGCCGATGCCCCGAGCTTCGCTGTAACGCCTGGGCACCAGTTCCTGCCAGAAGAAGTTGTCGAAGCGCAGGTCGAGCAGGGTTCCGTCCATGTCCAGCAGGACGGTGTCGACCGACTCCCAATCGAAATGTGCGCCGTCGATGAGACTCATGGCGCGGTATCATATACCGCTCGCACGATAACAGGAGTCTGTCATGAGCCAGGACGCGGCCGCGCTGCTGGAACCCGTCGTCGCCATCGCCCGTGAGGCCGGTGCCCGGATACTCGAGATCTACGAGGGCGAGTTCGAGGTGACCGCGAAGGAAGATGACTCGCCGCTGACCGCCGCCGATATGGCCTCGCACCGGGCGATCGTGGCCGGGCTGCGGGAATTGACTCCCGATGTGCCGATCCTGTCGGAGGAATCCGCCGAGATCCCGTTCGAAGAGCGGGCCGGCTGGGAGGAATACTGGCTGGTGGATCCCTTGGACGGGACCAAGGAATTCATCAAGCGCAACGGCGAGTTCACCGTCAATATCGCGCTCATCCGGGGCCACCGGGCAGTGCTGGGGGTGGTCCACGTGCCGGTCAAGGACACCGACTACTATGGCTGCCTGGATACGGGGGCATTCCGGCGCCGCGACGGCGAGCCTCCGGAGAAGCTCCAGGTCCAGCCCCTCGGCAGCGGTCCGATCCGCGTAGTCGGCAGCCGCTCGCACCGAGGGGCCTCGCTGGATGCCTATCTGGAACGTCTCGGAGACCACGAGATGGTGCCCATGGGCAGCTCCCTTAAACTCTGCCTGGTGGCCACCGGGGAAGCCGACGTCTATCCGCGGCTGGGACTCACCAGCGAATGGGACACGGCCGCCGCCCAGGCGGTGGTGGAGGCCGCCGGGGGCCAGGTCGTGGATACTGACGGCGCGGCGCTGCGTTACAACACCAAGGCCGAATACCTGAACCCGTTCTTTATCGTCTTCGGCGACGCCTCGACGGACTGGACCCGCTTCGTGGAGCGTTGAGGGCTTTGACGCGGTGCAAAAGTGTGCCCCGGGACTGGCGTCCCGCTGCAACCTTGTCTAATCTCTTGCGGACGGACCCGAATCCCGGGTCCGGCATTGTGGCGCCGGCCCCCATCCCGGCGCGGAGAATCAGACCGATGAGCAAGCATGGCTGATAACGTGGATACCCAGCTCTTCAGCAATACATACAAACTCAAAGAGTTACGGGTTGAGCATCGAGATCTGGACGACGTCATCGACCGCCTGTCATGTGACCCGAGCGTCGATCAACTGGAACTCAGAAGGCTCAAGAAACGGAAGCTGCAGATCAAGGATCAGATCGCGAGACTGGAGAGCTCGCTGATCCCCGATCTGAACGCCTGACCGAAGCGGCAACCCGGGCCGCGATCCACTTCGGCCGGACCCGACCGGGTCCGGAGCGGGAATCCTGCAAGATCGATCAGCCGGCCGCCGGCTCGCGCGGCTGCTGGTACTGCCTGGGCAGGATCCAGGTGGCGATAGCCGGCAGCAACAGGATGGCGCCCAGCATGTTCACCAGGAACATGAAGGTCAGCAGGATGCCCATGTCCGCCTGCAGCTGCAGCGGCGAGAACACCCAGGTGAAGACGCCGATAGCCAGCGTGATGCCGGTAAATACCACCGCCGCACCCGTCACCCGCAGCGCATTGTAATAGGCGGTGGTGACGTCCTGGCCGCGCTCCAGATAGGTCTTGAAGCGGCTGTAGATATAGATGCCGTAATCGACGCCCACGCCCACGCCCAGGGCCACCACCGGCAGCGTGTTCACCTTCAGTCCGATCAGCAGGAAAGTCATCAGCGCATAGGCCAGCAGTGATACCAGTCCCAGCGGCACCACGATACAGATCACCGCCCGGATCGAGCGGAATGTGATCCAGCACATCAGGATGACGGCGGAGAAGACGCCGAGCAGGATCGGGAATTGTGCCGCCGAGACTTCCTCATTGGTCGCCGCCATGACGCCGACGTTGCCGGTGGCGAGACGGAATTCGGCGCCCTCCACCGGGTTGGCCTCGCGATAACGCTTGACCTCGTTCACGACCCGATCGATGGTCTCCGCCTTGTGATCCTCGGTGAACATCATCACCGGCATCGCGCTGCACTCTCGATTGAGCAGCCCGGTGCTGGTCTCGATGCGCGCGCCCGACTGGACCAGGACCTGCTGGTTGCGGGACAACACCCGCCACTTGGGATAACCCTCGTTCCACCCGGCATTGACGATCTTCAGGACCTGCGGCAATGCGATCACGTCCTTGATGCCTTCGACATTGCGCATGTTCCAGGCGAAACGATCCATGGCATCCATCTTGTCGTAATCGATGCAGCCATCGGGGCCGGTCTCGAAGATCACGGAGATCAGATCGACGCCGATGGAAAACTTCTCCGTCACCGTCCGGCTGTCGACGTTGTACCGCGAATCGGGCCTCAACTCGGGCACGCCGGTCTGAAGATCGCCGATCTTGACTTCGCTGCCCTTCCAGGCCCCGAATACGAACAGACCGGCGGCGATCACCAGGATCACCACGGCGGTGGGCCGCTGGGAGACTCTGGAGATGCCCTGCCACATGGGCGCCAGCTGATTGGCACGGGCGTGCAGACGTTCCTTGTAGCCCTCATCCATGGTGATGCCGCAGGCCAGCACCGGCAACAACACCAGATTGGTGAGGATGATGGCGGCGACGCCCACACTGGCACCGATCGCCATCTCCTGGATGATGCCCACGTCGATCAACAGGATGGTGACGAAGCCGATAGTGTCGCTGGCCAGCGCGATGAAGCCGGGCACCAGCAGACGCCGGAAACTGGCCCGCGCCGCCTCCTCACAGGAGCAGCCATGCTCGAACATCTCACTGCCGAAGGCGCTGATCATCTGCACGCCGTGGCTGACGCCGATCGCGAACACCAGGAAGGGCACCAGCAGGCCCATGGGATCGATGCCGAAATTCAGCAACGGCAGCATGCCGAGCTGCCAGATCACGGCGAGGATGGAGCAGGTCAGCGGGATGATGGTCAGCTTGATGGACTGTGAATAGATGTAGACCAGCACCGCCGTGATCAGAAGGGCGACGATAAAGAACAGCCCGACCCGGGTCGCGCCCTCCTTGATGTCGCCCACGACCTTGGCGAAGCCGATGATGTGGATGCTGATGTCCTCGTCCTGGAACTTGTCCCTGACGGTCTCTTCCAGCAGCCGGGCCACCTCGAAGTAATTCAGCTTCTCGCCGGTGTCCGGATTGATCTCCAGCAGGTGGGCGCTGACGATCGCGGCGGAAAAATCATTGGCCACCAGACGGCCGACGATGTTGGCCTTGAGGATGTTCTCCCGCACCTTGGCCAGGCCTTCCGGCGTGGGGGCGAAATCCGCATCGATGACGTTGCCGGCCTCGATGCCGTCCTCGACCACCTCCAGATAGCGCACGTTGGGGGTGTACAGGGACATGACCTTCGGACGATCCACGCCGGGGATAAAGAACACTGCATCGGTGACGTTCTTCAGGGTCTCGAAGAACTTGGCATCGAACATGTCGCCGTCCCGTGCGGACACGGCGACCAGGATCCGATCGGCACCGCCGAACTGGTCGAAGTACTGGCGGAAGGTCTGCATGTACTCATGCTCGGTCGGCAGCTGTTTGCTGTAGGCCGTGTCGATCCGCAACTGGGTGGCCGCGGTGTAGGCCATGAAGATCGTGATCAGGACGAACAGCCCGATGACGATCTTCCGGTTGTTGAAGATCAATCCCTCGAGGCGGCCTACGATGCCAGCGTCACTCATATCGTCCCCTTCCACGGGCCGGCGTCGCGGTCATCCGCGGCCTGAATCGACCGCTCCGTGCCGCAGCCGGTCATCAAAATTCACCCGGCTCCAGCCGCGTGACCCCAGCCTCGCCGAACAGCAGCAGACCTCCATCGGCAACCGGCATCACATCGATCAGTGCCTTGCGATTCTCTTGCTGGACCAGCTCGAAGCTGCTGCCGCCGTCGCGGCTGATGAGCAGGGTCCCGGACATGCCGACCACCGCCAGAGCGTCCCCGGGCAGGGCAGCGGCGCCGTTCAGCGATGTCTCCACACCGGTGTCCAGATTTTCCCAGCTCTCACCGCCATCCCCGCTGCGGAACAGATGACCTCTGAGGCCCATCACATAGACCTCACCGTCATCGGTCACCGTGGCGCCGAAAAAGGACCCCGGGTAAAACGACGGCATCAGCACCCAGCTGTCACCGCCATCGTCGGAGCGATAGATATTCCCGGCCTCTGCCGCGATGAGCAGATGGCCGTTGCCGTCGTCGACGATGACGTTGAGGTGGTAGTCGACCGGCAGATCCTCGTCCACCCAGAAGGCGTCGTCTTCGCTGTCTTCCTCTGCTTCATACTCCGCGTCATCCTCCGGGCTGCCGGCCTCCTCGACCGTCTGTTCCTCCTGTTCATTGACAACGGCACCGAATTCCAGCGCATCCAGCGCGCTTTCCTCCCAGGTCTCGCCACCATCGGCGCTGACGATCACGGCGCCGTAAGCACCGATGGCCATGCCGTTGTCGGCGTCGGCGAACCAGACGTCGAACAGGGGCTGCTCCAGTTCCGGGGCGAAATGGGTCACCTTCCAGCTTTCGCCGCCATCGGTGGTCTTGAGCACGATGGAATCGTGTCCGACGGCCCAGCCCAGGTTCCGGTCGTGGAAGAACACGCCGGTCAGCACCGCCCGGGACGGGACGTTCGACTGCTTCCAGCTCCGTCCCTGGTCGTCACTGATCAGGATCACGCCGCGCTCGCCCACTGCGACGATATGGCCGTCGATGTTGACCGCATCCAGGAGCAGGGCATTGGAAGAGGCCAGCGGCGCGATGAACGCCGGATCGGCGTCGTCCTGGGACCAGCCGGGCCCGGCCGTCAACGCGAGCGCCAGCAACAATACGGCTCGGGGCATGGGAAAACCGGGGATTAATTTGATCATCGCTGCAACAAGTCCGACAGATGATTGACACCGGGCCCCGCGTACACACGCGGGGCCCGGTGACGGACTAGCGGACGCCGGCGCGGCGCAGGGCGCCGGGGCTGAAGTCCTTCAGACTGTACTCGGCGCTGAAGTCATAGGTGATCGGCTCCTCGTTGTTGAGACCGATCGCCAGGTAACGGCCCGACTGCAGATCGATGGTGGTATCCAGCGTGGTCCAGAGCGTGGGCTGGTCATAATAATTGATGGCGTAGCCTTCCTGGACGCGCCACAGCTCGTCCCGGTTGTCGTAGCAATCCACCAGCAGGATCTGCCAGGAATCCTCGTCCACGTAGAAGGTCCGCCGCTTGTAGACGTGACGGGTACCCTCCTTGAGGGTGGCGTCCACCACCCATACCCGGTGCAACTCGTAGCGGGCGTACTCCTGGTTGATATGCAGGGGCGTGAGGATGTCATCGTATTTCAGCTTGTTGCTGTGCAGCTGATACGTGTTGTAGGGGACCAGGATCTCCTTCTTGCCCACCAGCTTCCAGTCATAACGCTCGGGGCTGCCGTTCATCATGTCGAACTGGTCGGAAGTGGCGAGGCCGTCGCTGGCGGTCCGCGGGTTGTCGAAGGCCACGTTGGGGGCGCGCCGCACCCGGCGCTGGCCGGGATTGTAGATCCAGGCGCGGCGGTTCTCCTTGTTCTGGTCCATGGTCTCGTGGACCAGCAGGATCTCGCCGGCCAGCCGCGCCGGCGCGGCCACCGCCTGGAGGAAGTAGATGATGACGTTGTCCAGCTTCTCCTCGGTCATGCCGGGCGTGCTGTAGGCGCCCATGAACTTGTCCTCGAACTTGACCAGGGTGTAGCTGCCCGAACGGGTCACCGGCGCCTGGCCGATGGAGCGCTGGGCCGAATCCGCGCGGAAGCGGAGGATGTGGTTCCAGAATATGTGCAGCCCGTTCTCCGGGATCGGGAACGGGACGCCGGCGATGGCGCCGGTGACGCCGTTGCCGCCCGGGATCAGCTTGGCAGTGGCGGCGACGGCCTTGGTGGCGTCATAGATTCGCTGGGGATAGGCCGCGCTGCGGCGGGTCGGATAGACCTTCATGAAATACGTGTCGGGATAGGCCTTGAGCAGGGCCTTGTTGCCCTCTGACAACTTGTCCGCGTACTGGGCCATGTTGGCCGCGTTGATGGTGTAGAGCACCTCGTCGTCGGCGTAGGGATCCGGGTGGTGGCCGCCGCTCTTGAAGTTCGGAAATCCGGCTTCGGCCGGGGAGTTGATCCCGCCCTCCCAGGCCGGGATGGTGCCGTCCGCGTTGCCGGCCCGCTCGGCGCCGATCGGCGTCAGGTCCTTGCCCAGCCGGGCGATCTGGTCCGCGGAAATCTCTGCCAGCGCGGTGGTCGCCATGCCCGCCAGGGCGATGGCGCCCAGGGCGCGCGTCAATATTCTTGTCGTCATCTAACTCTCTCCTCGGAAATCAGAACGAAAGGCTGGCCGACAGGGCGATGAAATCCCGGTCACGCACCAGGTTGTGGTGGCCGGCGCCGTTGAACGTGGTCCAGGCCAGGTCGATCTGCCACTGGTTCCTGAGCACGCCGCTGACGCCCAGGGTGGTGCTGGTCCGGCCCTGGATAAAGTTGCCGCCGGGTCCCGGGGTGACGCCCTTGACGTCCTGGGACCAGCCGATACGGGGGGTGACCGTCCAGGGGCCGATCAGGTTGTTGTAGGTCAGGCTGGCCCGCAGCCGGTATCCCCAGGAGAACTCGTCGGCGAAGTTGTTTTGCCCCTCCAGCGCGCCGCGCTGGAAGGCCGTGAGATTCGCATTGCCGCTGACAAAGGTGCCGGGTCCGTCATAGCGCAGACCGAATCCGTTGGGGCCGCCTCTCTTGTTGTCTTCCATGTCGTCGACGTATGTGGCCGCGCCCTCGATCACGAAGGCGCCGACTTCGGCGCCGAGGATCGGGTCGGACAGATAAGTGAAGGTGGTCTGGAACTGGCTGACGTCCTTCTCCACCCACCCCTTCACGTATTCGTCGATCCCGGCCGGGCCCTGCTGGTTGAAGCAGCCCAACGCTCCGATCGCGTTCGGATTTGACCCACCCGCGGCAATGCAGTCCAGAGGCAGCGAGGTTCCGAGCGTCGGTCCGAGCGCATCCAGAGGCGAAAGAGCCTTGAAGAGCAACTCGACGTCGTCGAGCTGCAGGGGCGTGTCCTGCTTGTAGGTGTACTCGCCCTGCCAGGCGATGCCGAAGATGTCGGTGCTGAAGGTGGCGCCATAGATCTTGATGTCTTCGGGGTACTCCTGCCGATAGCTGGCGGTCTTTCCGAACTGATCTGTTCCAAGGCTGGTTATCAAAGAACTAACGTTCCCGCCACCCAGATAGGTGTTGGCGCCGACTGTGGCCCAGGAATTCAATTCGCTGGTGCTGATATCGCCACCAAGTGCCGAAGCAGCTGATGCAGCAGCAGCCGTAGCGGTCGCCACCGCCGCGTCGAAGGACAGACCCGAGGCCAGGGCCTGGGCGGCAGCGCCCGCTGCCGTCCCAGCTCCGGCCGCGTTTCCAAATCCAGCCTGGGTGCCGGTCCGGCCGCTTAGGACGGGGAGACGGCTGTGATAGTTGGCGAAATACAAGCCCAGTTCGGTGCCGCCGAGGAAGTCAGGCATAAAATAACGCAGTGCGAAGCCGTACTGGCCGTCATCCTTGGGCTGGTCCGTGGGGGCCCGGGGCACATGCTGGAAGTTCGGATCGAAAAACCCGCCCAGGGGCGTGAAGTCCGTGCCCAGGTCGCTCCAGGCGCCGAAACCCAGCATCACGAACTCGGCGCCGCGGGCGGCGAGGTCGTTGGATGCGAACCAGGTCCCCACCGCGTCGGGCTGGGTCCGGTCCCACTGGTACTGATAGAAGCCCTCCAGCGAGAGATTGTCGGTGGGGCTGATGCTGGCGTAGACCTGGTGCTGGGGCAGCAGCCCTTCGCGCAGGTTCACCGCCGCGCCCCGCAGCTTGCCCACGTCGAAGATGTTGAGCGAGCTCAGGCCGCTGACGAAGAAGGTGCTCTCGCCCCAGTTGACCACCT
>CBDTYJ010000043.1:0-13974 GCA_965364575.1 uncultured Gammaproteobacteria bacterium | reverse complement strand
CGCCGCCACCGGCCGCGGCCAAGCCGTCGCCCGAGCCTGCGGCCCCGGTCTACCAGCCGCCGGCCGAGCCGGCGCCGAGACTGAATCCGGCCCACCCGGATCGTTATGTGGTGGTCAAAGGCGACACCCTGTGGGATATCTCCGAGATGTTCCTCAAGGACCCCTGGTACTGGCCGGAGATCTGGTACGTCAATCCACAGATCGCCAACCCGCATCTTATCTATCCGGGCGATGTCATCAGCCTCGTCTATATCGACGGCAAACCGCGCCTGGTACTTGAGCGTGGCGGGACAGACCGTCTCTCGCCCCGGGTGCGGGCGGAACCGCTGGACCAGGCGATCCAGACCATCCCCTTCGAGATAATCCAGGCGTTCTTGTCCAGGCCCGCGGTGCTTGACAAGGACACGGTCGAAAACGCCCCCTACATCATGACCAGCCGCCGCGGCCACCTGGCCCACGGCGCCGGTACCGAGGTCTATGTCCGCGGCGCGGAATTCACCGAGGGTTCGGTCTATTCGGTGATGCGCGTCGGCGAAAAACTGATCGATCCGGATGACGGCGACGTGCTCGGCTACGAGGGCATCTATGTGGGTGAAGGCACGATCGTGCGGACCGGCGACCCCTCCACGCTGGCCCTGAACGCCACCGAGCGCGAAGCTACCAACGGCAACAAGCTGCTTCCGGCCGTCAACACGTTCCCGCTCTATTTCGCGCCCCGCTCGCCGGATCAGCCCGTCGAAGGCACGATCATCTCGGTCATCGACGGCGTCTCGCTGGTCGGCCAGTATCAGATCGTCACCCTCAACCGGGGCAGCGAGGACGGCCTCGAGCCGGGTCACGTCCTGGCCGTCTATCAGGCGGGCAGGGTCGAGCGCGACCGCTTCTCCGGGGGCTTTTTCAAGGACAAAGTCCAGCTGCCCGAGGAATATGCAGGCCTTCTGATGGTTTTCAGCACCTTCGAAGAGATCAGCTACGGCCTTATCGTCAGGGCGGAGAGCGACATTTCCGTGCTGGATACGGTGCGCAATCCCTGAACGACTCGGCGGACTCGCACCTGGATCATCCCCAAGAAACGCCGGCTCGATGCCGGCGTTTCTGCCTTTCGATACCTGGCCGCACATGAGTGACCTGGAAGCCTGGCTCAAACTGGCCCGCACGCCGGGGCTCGGCGCCGTGGCAGCGGAAACCCTGCTGCATCATTTCGGCAGCGCCGAGCAGGCGCTGGCGGCGAGCCCGGCCCGGTGGCAGCGTCTCGGACTCCCCCGGCATCCCGTCCAGGCCGGTCCTGAGATAGATGACGACGTGGGACGCGCGGCCCAGTGGCTGGCCCGGGACTCCCGACATCACCATCTGCTTACCCTGGCGTCGGACGCCTACCCGCCGCTGTTGCGGCGTCTGCAGGACGCTCCGCTGGCGCTGTTCGTCAGGGGCGATCCGGGCCTGCTTTCGGAACCGCAACTGGCGGTCGTCGGTAGCCGCAACCCCAGCGCCGGTGGCCGCGACAACGCCTTCGAATTCGCGTCCTTCCTCAGCCGTTGCGGCCTGCTCATCACCAGCGGCCTGGCGCTGGGTATCGACAGTCAGGCCCATCGCGGCGCTCTGGACGGTGGCGAGGCGACGATCGCCGTCTGCGGAACCGGTCTCGATACGGTCTATCCCCGGGGCAATACCGAGCTGGCCGAGCGGATCGCTGAGCGAGGCGCCCTGGTTTCGGAGTTCTTCCCGGGTACGGCGCCGCAACGCGCCAACTTCCCTCGCCGCAATCGTCTCATCAGCGGTCTGGCCCTGGGGGTGCTGGTGGTCGAGGCGGCTTTGCGCAGCGGCTCCCTGATCACCGCCAGGCTGGCGGCCGACCAGGGACGTGAAGTCTTCGCCATACCCGGCAGCATCCATAATCCGATGGCGCGAGGCTGCCATCGCCTGATCCGGGATGGCGCCAAACTGGTGGAATCGGCCGAGGATGTGCTCGCCGAGCTGGGGCCCCTGGTCGCCAGCCTGTCGGCATCGCCGGCATCTGCCGCCCGCGCCGGCCAGTCCCGGGATGAACCGACGGGATCGCTGGAAAAAGAGTATGCGCAGCTGCTCGAGGCCTGCGGCAGCGACCCGGTCAGCGTGGACCAGTTGGCCGAGCGCACGAAATTGACGGCGGCAGAGGTTTCCTCCATGCTCCTGATCCTGGAGCTGCAGGGATATGTGGAATCCGGAGCGGGCGGTCGGTATGCCCGTGCAGGCAAGAGGTTCTGATATGAAGGAAAACGTCCTCGACGTCCTGATGTACCTGTTCGAGACGTACACCGACGGCGACACAGAGCCCGAACCAGACCGGAATGCCCTGCGTGACGAGCTGGAGCGGGCGGGTTTCCATCACAGCGAGATCGACAAGGCGCTGGAATGGCTGGACGGGCTCGCGGCACGGGATGACGACCCGGTCTGGCAGTCCCCCACCGAGCGCGCCATCCGGATTTTCAACGAGGAAGAATTCGTGCGGCTGGATGCGGCCTGCCGCGGTTACATCATGTACCTGGAGCAGATCGGGATCCTCTCGCCCGCGCAGCGCGAGCTGGTCATCGACCGCGTCATGGCTCTGGGCTCGGAAGAGATCGATATCGAGCAGATCAAGTGGGTCGTGCTGATGATTCTCTTCAGTCAGCCGGGTCAGGAGACGGCCTACGCCCGCATGGAAGATCTCGTATTCGAGGACCAAGTTACCGCTGCCCACTAGGCACACAGTGGAGTAGATACCGGAGCCGTGACCCTGGTCACGGCTCGGGTTTTTTTAAGCCATGAGCAAGCATCTGATCGTCGTCGAGTCTCCGGCCAAGTCCAAGACGCTGGAGAAATACCTGGGCAAGGACTTCAAGGTCCTGGCCTCGTACGGGCACGTACGTGATCTGAAGCCCAAGGAGGGCGCCGTCGATCCCGAGCATGGTTTTGCCATGAGTTACGAGATCATCGAGCGCAACCAGAAGCACGTCGACGCCATCGCGCGAGCGCTCAAGAAGGCCGACGCTCTGTATCTCGCCACCGACCCGGACCGCGAGGGTGAGGCCATATCCTGGCATCTGTTCGAGATCCTCAAGGAACGGGGCCTGCTCGAAGACAAACCGGTACACCGGGTCGTGTTCCACGAGATCACGCGCAGCGCCATCGAAGACGCCATGGGCCATCCCCGGCAACTGTCTGCCGAGCTGGTCGACGCGCAGCAGGCTCGCCGCGCGCTGGATTACCTGGTGGGCTTCAATCTCTCGCCGTTGCTGTGGCGCAAGATCAAACAGGGCCTCTCGGCAGGCCGCGTGCAGAGCCCCGCGCTGCGGATGATCTGCGAGCGTGAACGTGAGATCGAGCAGTTCAAGCCCCGGGAGTACTGGACGATCGAAGCGTCTGCCGAGTCCGGTGACCAGGCTTTCCCGGCACGCCTGGCCATGTTCGACGGCGAGAAGATCGAGCAATTCAGCATCACCGATGGCGAGCGCGCGAAGGCTGTCGAGACACGACTGCGCGAGGCCGCCGCCGGAAAGCTGGCGGTCACCGACGTCAGCAGCAAGCAGCGCCGCCGCAATCCGGCACCGCCATTCACGACCTCGACCCTGCAGCAGGAAGCGTCGCGCAAGCTCGGCTTCGGCGCCCAGAAGACCATGCGCACGGCGCAGCGGCTGTACGAGGGTGTCGACGTCGGCGAAGGTTCGGTCGGGCTGATCACCTACATGCGGACGGACTCAGTGGCGCTCGCCAACGAGGCCGTCAACGAGCTGCGCCAGGTCATCGTCGATCGTTTCGGCAAAGAGAATCTCCCGGACCGGGCGCGCCTTTACAAGACCAAGTCGAAGAATGCCCAGGAGGCCCACGAGGCGATCCGGCCCACCTCCGCCGCCCGCCATCCGGATTCGGTGAAGGCCTATCTGGACCGCGATCAGGCCCGACTCTACGATCTGATCTGGAAACGAGCAGTAGCGTGCCAGATGGAGAGCGCCCTGTTCGACACCGTCGCCGTGGATCTCAAGCCGGCCGGTGACGAACGCGGCACCGCGAGTTTCCGGGCGACCGGCTCGGTGCTGGTGAAGCCCGGGTATCGCGCGGTCTACATGGAAGGTCGGGATGATGCCGCTGACGACGATACCGATCGGCTGCTGCCGGCACTGGAGGAAGGGGACGCGGTCAAGCTGCTCGACATCATCACGGATCAACACTTCACCGAGCCGCCGCCGCGATTCTCCGAAGCCAGCCTGGTCAAGGCTCTGGAGGAATACGGGATCGGCCGGCCCTCGACCTATGCTTCCATCATCTCCACGCTGCAGAACCGGGAATATGTGGAGATGGATCGGCGCCGCTTTATCCCCACGGATATCGGCCGCATCGTCAACCGGTTCCTGACCGATCACTTCACCCGCTACGTTGACTACGATTTCACCGCCCGGCTCGAAGACGAGCTGGACGCCATCTCCCGTGGCGAGGAGGAGTGGGTGCCGCTGCTGGAACGGTTCTGGAAGCCCTTTATCGAGCTGGTGGAGGACAAGGCCACCTCGGTCACCCGGGCCGAAGCAGCCCAGGCTCGAGAGCTCGGCACCGATCCGAAATCCGGCCGCCCGGTGACCGTGCGGATGGGCCGTTACGGGCCCTTCGTCCAGATCGGCACCCGGGACGACGATGAGAAGCCGAAGTTCGCCGGCCTCAGACCCGGGCAGAAGATGGACACTATCGAACTGCCCGAAGCCCTCGAGCTGTTCAAGCTGCCGCGGGCGCTAGGCGAGACCGCCGAGGGCGAGGACGTCTCCACCAATATCGGACGTTTCGGCCCTTATGTCCGGTACGGTAAGAAATACGTGTCGCTCAAGGCCGATGACGATCCCTTCACGATCACCCTGGAGCGGGCCCTCGAGCTGATCCGTGAGAAGAAGGAGGCGGACGCCAACCGTATCATCAAGGAATTCGAGGCCGAGGGTATCCTCGTGCTCAACGGCCGATACGGTCCGTACATCACCGACGGCAACAAGAATGCCCGCATCCCCAAGGATGTCGATCCGGCGTCGTTGACCCTCGAGCAGTGCCAGGAGGCGATCGAAAAGGCGCCGGCCCGGCGCGGCCGCAAAAAGGCTGCGGCCAAGAAGAAAGCGCGGACGAAGAAGACGGCGGCCAAGAAGACTCCAGCCAGGAAAAAAGCGGCCAGGAAGAAGTCCGCCAAAAAGAAGCCGTCGAAGAAAAAGGCTGCGGCCGCGAAGAAGGCCGCACCCGCGAAGTCGGCGCCCAGCAAGACCTCCGCCCTCAAAGGTTCCGGCGGGTCGTCGGCCGCCGCCGACGCGGGTGAATGACTTCGGCCATGAGCCGGGTCTCTGCCGTCGACCGTGCCGCGCGGGTGCTCCTGACCGGCGGCGTTGTGGCCTATCCAACGGAATCGGTCTTCGGCCTCGGCTGCGATCCCCTCGAAGCCACCGCGGTGGCGCGCATCCTGGCGATCAAGCGGCGCAAGGTCGAGAGCGGTCTGATCCTGCTGGCCGCGGACCTGGACCAGCTTGAAGCCTATATCGACCCTGCGCCGGCCGAGCGTGAGCGCATGCTCGCCAGCTGGCCGGGGCCCGTGACCTGGGTTGTGGCGGCGACTCCCGCCGTGCCGGCGTGGGTGACAGGTGGACGTGACACGGTAGCCGTCCGGGTGACCGCCGAGCCTCTGGCCGCGGCCCTGTGTCGGCGCGCCGGGATTGCGATCGTCTCCACCAGCGCCAATCGCAGCGGGCGACCGCCCGCGCGCAACACCCTGCAGACACGACGACAATTCTCTGCCGTGGTCGACCATATTCTGCCGGGAACCGTGGGTGGACTCGCGCGGCCGACCGAGATCCGCCTGGCAAGCAGCGGAAGAATATTGCGGGCCGGGTGATCGGGGACGGGGAGGAGCATGAGCGTCAACCAGGAACATATCGATGCGGTCGAAGCCTGGCTGCGGAGACTACATGACGGACTGACCGAAGGCATCGAGCAGCTCGACGGCGGCGGCCGCTTCCGGCGGGATTCCTGGCAGCGGCCCGAGGGCGGCGGCGGTGACAGCAGGGTGCTGGAGGACGGCTCGCTGTTCGAAAAAGGCGGCGTCAACTTCTCCCTCGTGCACGGCGAACGGCTGCCCCCGACCGCAAGTGCCCGGCGACCGGAACTGGCCGGCCGCGGCTTCAAGGCCATGGGCGTGTCCATGGTCTTGCATCCCCGCAATCCCTACGTCCCGACCACCCATGGCAACTGGCGGTTCTTCGTCGCCGAGAAGGCTGGCGAGGCGCCTGTCTGGTGGTTCGGCGGCGGCTTCGATCTCACCCCCTACTACGGTTTCGAAGAAGACGCCATACACTGGCATCGCGTGGCCCGGGAGGCGTGCGCGGGCTTCGGTGCGGACGTATATCCCCGTTTCAAACAGTGGTGTGACGAATATTTCTTCCTCAAGCACCGGGACGAGACTCGGGGCGCCGGCGGGCTATTTTTCGATGACCTCAACGAATGGGGCTTCGAGCGCAGCTTCGACTTCACCCGCAGCGTCGCCGATGCTTTCCTGGACGGCTACCGGCCCATCGCCGAGCGCCGCCGCGATACGCCTTACGGAGAACGGGAGCGGGAGTTCCAGCTCTACCGTCGTGGGCGTTATGTGGAGTTCAATCTGGTCTACGACCGAGGCACCCTGTTCGGACTTCAATCCGGCGGCCGCACCGAGTCCATCCTGATGTCACTGCCGCCGCTGGTCACCTGGCGTTACGACTGGCATCCGGAGCCCGGCACGCCCGAAGCACGCCTGTACGACGATTTCCTGCGGCCGCGGGACTGGCTGGACGACGCGTCGTGAGCGACGCCCGGCCGCGCTTCCACCTGGCTTTCCCCGTCACCGACCTCGAGGCGGCCAGGAGCTTTTACACTTCCGTGCTGGACTGCGGGGTCGGCCGCCAGGCACCGCGCTGGATCGATTTCGATTTCCAGGGCCACCAGATCACGGCTCATCTGGTCGATGGCATGGATGCGATGGATTCGAATCCGGTCGATGGCGATCGAGTGCCGGCGCGGCATTTCGGGCTCATCCTGCCGTGGGAGGAATGGCAGGCGCTGGTCCAACGCCTCAGGGAAGCCGGCACCGAATTCCTGATCGAGCCGAAGATCCGTTTTCCCGGCCGGGCCGGCGAGCAGGCGACGCTGTTCCTGCGGGATCCGGCCGGCAATGCGCTGGAGTTCAAATCCTTCCGGGACGACGGCCAGATTTTCGCCAGGGAATCCGCGGCGGGGCCGGGGGTGGATTGAGACGGCCGCTCAGAGGAGCCGGACCAGATTGGCCACCGCCATCACGCCCAGGACCATCCAGGTCAGCACCACGCCCCAAAAACGGCCGAAGGAAGAACCCGCCGTCCGCAACAGACCCGCGGCATGCAAGACCCGGGCGATGACGAACACCACGCCGCTGGCGACCAACAACCAGTCGGCTCCGCCGCCGAGCTCGTAGGTCAGCATCAGGAGCAGCACGAATGGTGCGTGCTCGGCCAGATTGGCGTGGGCGCGTATGGACCGGTTCAATGCCCTGTTGCCGCCGTCGCCGATGCCGATCTTCTCTCGATGACGGGTGCCGGCGACGCGGGCCGCCAGATACAGGAACAGCAGACTGGTCAGCGCGGCAGTGGCGCCGGTGATGACGGGATGCATGGGCGACCTCCTCGCGACGAAGACATGGCAGGTGGCGACCCGGCGCCATCCTTGCTGTGGCGCGGGATCATACCCCGCCGTGCCGGCACTCGCGATAGCGGAAACATCCGAGGATGTGATCGTTGACCAGGCCGGTGGCCTGCAGATGAGAATAGACGATGGTGCTGCCGACGAAGCGGAAGCCACGCTGTTTGAGATCCTTGCTGATGCGGTCGGACAGCGGCGTGGACGCAGGCACGTCCTGCTGTCGGCGCCAGCGGTTCTGAACCGGCCTGCCGTCGACAAAAGCCCACAGGTAGTCGCTGAAGCTGCCGAATTCTTCCTGTACCGCGAGAAACGCCCGGGCGTTGCTGACCGCGGATGAGACTTTGAGCCGGTTGCGGACGATAGCCGGGTCCTGCAGCAGTTTCTCCAACCGTCGCGGCGTGAAGCGGGCCACCTTCGCAGGATCGAACCCGGCGAAAGCGCTCCGGTAGCCGTCGCGCTTGTGCAGGATCGTGGACCAGGATAATCCGGCCTGAGCACCCTCCAGGATCAGGAACTCGAACTGGCGCCGGTCGTCCCGGACCGGGACGCCCCATTCGCGATCGTGGTAATCCAGATAAGCCTGGCTGACGCCAAGCGCCCAGGGACATCGATCCTTTTCAGCGGCAGGCCGCGCCATTGGTAAGCACCGTAAGCCTGGAAAAGAGGGACCCCCGACCGGTTTCCCGACCGGGGGTCGCCGTCTGTGCCCTATTCAGGGCCTGTAGCAGACAGGATCAGGAGCTACCGCCGCACTTGCCTTCGCCGCATTTGCCCTCGTCACCCTTTTCTCCGCCACACTTGCCCTCGCCGCACTTGCCTTCGTCACCCTTCTCGCCACCGCACTTGCCCTCGTCGCCCTTCTCGCCGCCGCACTTGCCCTCGTCGCCCTTCTCGCCGCCGCACTTGCCTTCACCACACTTGCCCTCGCCGGCGTGGGAATCGGCCATGTAGCCGCTGCTCAGCGCAGTCATCGCGAAGGGGGTGACCTCCGCATTGGCCACCGAGATCCCGGCCAGGGATGTGGCCAGGGCGGCGCCGACGGCCAGGGAAACGGGTTTGATGCTCTTCTCGCTCATGCTCTTTCTCCTATCGGAACAAGCCCCTCTCGGGACCAATACACCCCTTTTCGGGGACTATCACAGCCGCCAGCGCAAGGCGCTGGCCACCTGATTCTTGACCTCGTCGATATCTTCGTCGGCCTCGCCGACCACAGCGATGCTGCCCCCTTCATCCAGCGGCAACAGCGTACCGATGAAACCGTCCTCGTCCAACGTCACCCGGGACGAGATCTGCTCGTCGGGCAGAAGCAGGACCGTGACGGGCCCATGGCTGGCCTGGACCACGAAATGGGCCACCATCCGGCCGCGAAACGGGCACAGCTTGACGTAACTTACCGACGGCGGCGCCACCGACAGGCGGGCGCCGGCCTGGCGCAGGACCTGATCGAACTCGCCCGGATCCACCAAAGTCCCGGTGCGCCGCAGCGACCCCGGTTCATGATGCATGTGGGCGACCACGTCGGCGCTCAGATCGTCACCGCCGAAGTATCGTGCGTCATAGAGCCCGTTGACCACAACACCGACAGCGAGCACAAGGCTGGCCGCGATGGCCACCGGCAGCCATAGACGGGATTTGCGCCGGCTGGCGGTGGTGGCTTTATCAGGCACATCGATCCGCAGCGCGCGCTCGAGCAGCGATTCGAAATCGTCACTGGCGCCACTCCCGTTGGATTCGTGTGCGCGATTTTTGCCCTGCTCTTCCATCAACGTTCGTTCCCGTCTTCCGCCGTCGTCACACCCAGTGCCTTCCTCAATTTGGCTCTCGCCCGGTGCAGCCGGGTCAGGACTGCCCCTTCGCTCAAGCCGGTCAGCTCGGCGATCTCCCGGGTCGTGTGCCCCATCAGCACCTGCAGCGCGAGGGGCTCCCGGTAATCACCGTCCAGTTCGAAGATCGCCCGTCTCATCTCCTCGAGCCTGGGATCCCGCTCGGCGCCGGACAGCTGCTCCTCGTAATCCGCAATGTCTACCGTCTCAAGTCGTTTACGCTCGAATGTCCGGGCGAATTCCCGGCGGACGATCGATACCAGCCATGGCTTGGCGGCATTGACGTCCTCGAGCTTGCCGAAAGCCTTCCACCCTCTGAGCAGCGCCTCCTGGACCACATCCTCCGCGAGTTGCCGGTCCCGCCCCAGCCAGAACGCGTACCGGTACAGATCCGGCCGCAGTCGGCTGCTGAGCGCCTCGAACTCTCGCCGGAGCTCCAGTTCGGATTTTGCTGCTGTCATCAGGCTAGACCGGTCCTGCGGGAGATTTATTACGCGCAATATAGACGCCGAGGTGGCGCTGACCCAAGATTCGCGCCAAAATTCCCGGCGCCGAGGAGCAAGCCAGGAGAAGCCGGATGGGCCCTGCCGCCGTTGGATCGTTCCCTTTTTCTCGCATGCGCAGATTGCGCCGCCACGACTTTTCCCGCCGTCTGGTGCGGGAATCGTCCCTTTCGGCGGACGATCTCATCCTCCCGGTATTCGTGCTCGACGGCGAAAATCGCCGGGAAACCGTGGACTCCATGCCCGGTACCGAACGTCTCAGTATCGACCTCCTGCTGCGGGAGGCCGAAAACTTACTGGCCTTAGGCATCCCCGCGGTCGCTCTGTTCCCGGTTACCCCGGGAGAGGTCAAATCCGACGACGGGCGCGAGGCCTGGAATCCCCACGGCCTGGCCCAGCGGGCCACCCGGGCCCTGAAGGAACGCTGGCCCGAGCTGGGCGTGATCACCGATGTGGCCCTGGACCCGTTCACGACCCATGGCCAGGACGGCATCATCGACGACACCGGTTATGTGCTCAACGACGTCACCGTCGAGGCGCTCGTCCGGCAGGCAAGGTCCCATGCTGAGGCGGGCGCCGACATGGTCGCACCCTCGGACATGATGGACGGCCGGGTCGGCCGTATCCGCAGGGCACTGGAAGAGCACGGCCACGTGAATACGGCAATCCTCGCCTACTCGGCCAAGTACGCCTCGAGCTTTTACGGCCCGTTCCGGGACGCGGTGGGCTCGGCGGCCAACCTGGCCGGCGCCGGCAAACACAGCTATCAGATGGATCCGGGCAACAGCGACGAGGCCGTGCGGGAAGTGGCGCTGGACATCGCGGAAGGGGCCGACGCCTTCATGGTCAAGCCGGGTATGCCTTATCTGGACATCGTCCGGAGGGTGAAGGCCGAGCTGGGCGTGCCCACCTTCGTCTATCAGGTCAGCGGAGAATATTCGATGTTCAAGGCCGCGGCGGCCAACGGCTGGCTGGACGAGCGCAGCGTAGTGCTGGAGGCGCTGCTGTCGATGAAACGCGCCGGTGCGGACGGCATCCTCACTTATTACGCCAGCCAGGCCGCCGCCTGGTTGAAGGAGTGATGGCCGCCGAGCGCCCTGATCTCTACGGCCTGGTGGGCCATCCGGTCAGCCACAGCCGCTCGCCCTTCATCCATCGTCGCTTCGCCGAACAGACCGGCCAGCGGATCGAGTTCCTGCTGATCGATGTGCCGCCCGGGGAATTCGACGCGGCACTCGGGCGATTCCGCGAGCGCGGTGGCCGCGGCCTCAACGTCACCCTGCCTTACAAGGGCGAGGCCTTCGACTACGCAGATCGACTGACCGACCGCGCCCGTCTGGCGGCAGCGGTCAATACGCTCGCGTGGCGAGAGAACGGTGAGGTATTGGGCGACAACACCGACGGCGCCGGCCTGATCGCGGATCTGGGATCCAATCTGGCCGTCCCGCTGAAGGACCGCAGGATACTGCTGATGGGAGCCGGCGGTGCGGCCCGGGGCGCCCTGGGACCGCTGGCGGCCGCCCGTCCTGCCGCTATCGTCATCGCCAACCGCAGCGTGCCGCGCGCCGAGGGGCTGGCGGAGCGGTTCGACGGCACGGTACCGGTATCCGCCTCGGCATACGAAGATCTGGACGGGGCATTCGACCTGGTGATCAATGCCACATCCGCCAGTCTGGAAGGCGCGGTACCGCCGCTGCCCGAGGGAATCCTCGGACCGGAGACCTTCTGTTACGACATGATGTATCAGGCCGGGCCCACGGCCTTCTGCGCCTGGGCCGCCGAGCACGGCGCGGGGGGCGTCGCCGACGGGGTCGGCATGCTGGTGGAACAGGCGGCCGAGTCGTTCGACCTGTGGCGCGGCGTGCGCCCGGATACCGGGCCGGTCCTCGAAGAGATCCGCCGGGAACTGACCTGAGCGCGCCCCTCAGCTGGTACCCAGATAGCGATTCTTGAGCCGCACATAGTGGGCGGCCGAATAGCGCAGCATCTCCAGCTCGTCGGGTTCCAGCTCGCGAACCCGTTTGGCCGGACGGCCCCGGTAGAGGGATCCGCCACTCAGGCGGTAGCCAGGCGCAACCAGGCTGCCGGCGGCCAGCAGCACCTCATCCTCCAGCACGGCGCCATCCATGATGCAGCTGGTCATGCCGATCAGGCAGCGGTCACCGATCGTGCAGGCATGCAGGGTCGTCTGGTGGCCGACGGTAACGTCGGCGCCGATATCGAGCGGCAGGCCACCAGGCGAATAAGGGCCGTCGTGGGTGACATGCAGCACGCTGCCGTCCTGGATGTTGCTGCGATCGCCGATGCGGATTTCGTTTACGTCTCCCCGCACGACCGTGCCCGGCCAGAGAGAGACATCATCGCCCAGGGTGACTTTACCGATGACCACAGCCAGGGGATCCACGTAGACACCGCGGCCGACCACGGGGCGATGGCTGCCGAAAGCGCGCAGCTTCATCAGCCGCTCACCTGTCTCATGGTCACCAGCTCCTCGGCGCTGGTCGGATGGATGGCCACGGTGTCGTCCAGATCCCGCTTGCGCGCCCCCATCCGGATCGCCACCGCAAAGCCCTGCATCATCTCGTCGGCGCCGGGACCCATAACGTGACAGCCCACCACCTTCTCCTCCGCACCGACTGTCACGAGCTTCATGGCCGAGTGGGTCTTGTGATCGAGCATGGATTGGTACAGCGGCACGAACCGTGACGTGTAAACCTTGACGTCATCGCCGTGACGAGCGTGGGCTTCCACCTCGGACAGGCCCACTGTGCCGATCGGCGGATGGCTGAAGATGACCGTCGGGATGTTTGCATAGTCCAGGTGACGCTCGTGCATGCCGCCGAACAGCCGGTCTGCCAATCGCCGGCCCGCCGCGATCGCGACGGGTGTCAGCGCCTCACGGCCGGTGATGTCGCCGACTGCGTAGACGTTTTCGACATTGGTGTTCTGATAATCGTCGGTGGGTACGAAGCCGTCGGCATCCGTCCGCACGCCGGCCTCGGCGAGTCCGAGATCGTCGCTGGCGGCGCCTCGACCGACCGCCCACAGCAGACAATCGTGGCCGCTGAAGTGGCGCCCGTCCTCGGTCTCCAGGTCGATATCACCCTGACTCCCGGTGACGGCCAGCGGCACAGCCCGGGTCGCGACGTCGATACCGTCGCCGGCCATGGCATCCATCAGACACTCCCGCAACATGGGATCGAAGCTGCGGAGTACGCCATCCTTGCGGGTCAGCACCGTGACCTCGCTGCCCAGGGACCGGAACACGCCGGCCAGCTCCACCGACACGTAGCCGCTGCCGGCGATCAGCACCCGTTCAGGTCGCTGTTCGAGTGCGAAGAATCCGTCCGAGGTGATACCCAGATCCGCGCCCGGCAATTCCGGCACGATCGGGTAGCCCCCGGTGGCGATGATCAGATGTTTCGCGTCCAGCGTCTGTCCCGCGACGGTGACTTTGCCGGAGCCCCGCAGTCGCCCGTGTCCATTGAATACCTGGATGTTCCTTTGCGCAAGATTACGCGCGTAGATCCCGTTGAGCCTGGCCACGTAGGCATCGCGCTTGCGCTTCAGACCAGCCCAGTCGTGACCATCCAGGCTGACCGAGAAGCCGTAGCCCGGCGCTTCCCCGATGACGTGGCAGATCGACGCGGCGTTCCACATGATCTTCTTCGGTACGCAGCCGACGTTGACACAGGTGCCACCCAGAGGGCCGGACTCGATCAGCGCGACATTCGCGCCATATTCGGCGGCACGCTGGGCGGCGGCGAGGCCGCCGCTGCCGCCGCCGACCACCACCAGATCAAATGACTTCTGCATGGAACGCTCCCGATCCGTCAGGCCCAGAGCTGGAGAGTTTACTTGACGACGGCCACAAGTTCGCAGCCGCTGCTGATATCATTGGCCGCTGTTTACCCGATCATCACGGACACTATGGACAATCCTCTGCTCGATCTTTCAGATCT
>CBDTYJ010000042.1:0-14050 GCA_965364575.1 uncultured Gammaproteobacteria bacterium | reverse complement strand
TCGAGGATTTTCGGGCCGCCCTGGACGCGGACCCCGGTTATCTGCTGGCCGGTCTGCGTCTCGGTCATGCGCTGATGCGCGAAGGCCGCTACGTTGAAGCGGCGGCGGCCTACGACAGCGTCACGCCACCGCCGGACCAGGCCGCCATCTTTGCCTACCGGGCCGGGCTGGCGGCCCTGGCCGCCGGCGATTGCCCGCGCGCCCTGGGCCGGCTAGAGGACGCGCTGGCTGCTCAGCCCGGGAGCGGGGAGGTGATGCAGGCCCTCGCAAGAGGCTATGCCAGCTGCCCGGGCATGGAACCGGACCGGCTCGAGCTGGCGGCCGAGTACGCGGCCACTATCTATCGTGCGCGGCCGGATTACGATCATGCAGAGGCCCTCGCCATGGCGGCCGCCGCCAACGGTCGCTGGCAACAGGCGCTGCAGATCCAGAACCGCCTGGTCCAGGTCGCCGGAGAGGGTGACGGGCCCCGGGCGCGCAGGGCCCGGACCCTGCTGGAGGCCTATCGGCAGCGACGGCCCGCCACGGAAGCCTGGCCACCGGAGCATCGGGTCTACCGGCCGGCGGCGGCCGGCGCTGGCCGCGAGACGCCTGTGGGCCGATAATCCCGCAGGGAAAGGGGGTCGAATTTGTTCCAGATGGATCTGCAACGGGCCGAGCGCGATATGCGCGACCGCCGGGTGGCCGAGGCCGAATCGATCTGCCAGTCGGTGCTGGCGGATCGGCCGGATCACGTCTGGGCCCTGCGGCTGATGGCCGAGATCCGGATCCGGCAAAAGCGCCCGGACCTGGCCTGGGATTTCATCACCCAGGCGCTGGAGCTCGATCTCAGCGATCCGCTGTTGTTCAACGTCCGCGGGCGGCTCTACAACAATCGTGACCAACTGGATGAGGCGGAAGCGGACTTCCGCCAGGCGCTGGCGCTGGATCCCCAATTCGCGGACGCCCACAGCAATCTCGGGCACGTCCTGCGACGCAAGGGATACAAGGAGGCCGCGGAGCAATGCTTCCGCACCGCCCTGTCCCATCAGCCCGATCACGGCAACGCCAATCTGAATCTGGGCGCCATGCTCTACGAGCAGGGCCACATCGAGCTGGCCATCCGCCATCTGGAGCGCGGGCTCGAAGAGGAGATGACCAATCGTCCGGGCCGCTACAATCTGGCGATCGCCCAGCATCAGGTCGGCCGTCTGGACGAGGCCGTGCATAACTATCGTCAGGTGATCGCCGAGGGCGGGCGGGACGCCGATACGTACGCCAATCTGTCGTCCGTGCTGATGAGCATGGGCGAATTGGAGACCGCCGCGGCGGGGTTCGAGACGGCGCTGGAGATCGATCCCGATCATGCGCCATCGCTGATGGGGCTTGCGGGTCTGCTCGAGCTCAACGGCGAATACAAGCGCGGCATCGCCCTGTTGCTGCCATACATCCAGTCGGAGACGGCGAGCCCGGCCATGCACGTGGCTTATGGGCGGTTGCTGCGCCGTCTCGATCACGGCCAGGAGGCCCTGCTTCACCTGGCGCCGCTGGCAAAGACCCGTGACATGACCGATCAGGAGCGCTCGGCCGTCCACTTCACGCTCGCTGATCTTCTGGACGACATGCAGGAGTACGATCGCGCGTTCGCTCATTATCAGCGGGCCAATCGCTTCCACGCCGGCCGCTATTCCCGCGCCGGGCGCGAGCGGGAGGTCGAGCGGCTGATGAATGTGCTCAATCGCGAGAATATCAGCCGCCTGCCCCGCTGCCGGCGCAAGACCGAGTTTCCGGTCTTCATCGTAGGCATGCCGCGCTCCGGCACCTCCCTGGTCGAGCAGATCCTGGCCAGTCACGAAGAGATCCTGGGGGCCGGCGAACTGCTCGAGCTGGGGCTGGCGGCCATGCGTCTGGGTCGCAACAAGCACAAGATCCCGTATCCCGAATGTCTGGCCGGGATCAAATCCAGCTTCCTCAGCGAATGCACCGGGGCCTATCTCCTGCGCCTGATGCGGGACGTGGACGAGGAACTGCGTGTCACCGACAAGATGTGGCAGAACTTCGAACAGCTCGGGCTCATCCAGCTCGCCTTCCCCTGCGCCCGGGTCATCCACTGCCGCAGGGATCCCGTGGATACCGGCCTGTCCTGTTTCATGCAGAGTTTCGGCACCGCCGGGCCGCCCTTCAGCTATGACCTGGGGGACATCGCTCACTACTACGGCCAGTACCGGCAACTGATGGACCACTGGACCGGGAACCTGGATCTGCCGATCCTCGACGTGGACTATGAGGAGCTGGTCGACGATCTGGAGGGTGTCAGCCGGCGCATGGTCAGGTTCCTCGGTCTCGAGTGGGATCCCGCCTGCCTCCGCTTCCACGAGAATCCGCGCCTGGTACGCACTGCCAGTCACGCCCAGGTCAAACGCCCCGTATACCGCTCATCGATCGGACGCGCCGATCATTACCGTCAGCATCTGGATCCCCTGATCGAGGGCCTCCGTCGCGGAGGATTTCTCGATGACTGACAAAGACCCGTGGCAGAATCTCGCCGGGGCCGTGGACCGATCCTCTCGCCGTGATCCCCCCTGGATAACGCCGGGCCGAAACCGTGGCTGAGACTCAAAGCGCCACGCCCGAGACCGCGGAATCCCTGCGCCGCGCGCTCGCCGAACGCCCCGGCGATCCGGAACTGCTCTGGCGGCTGGCGGGGATCGAGGCGGACGCCGGTCGCCTGAGCGAGGCGGCGGAGGCGCTGCAGGCACTCGCGGGCACCCATCCGACGCCGGACGTCCTGGAGCGGCTGGGTCTGGTCCTCAATCGGCTGGGTCGGCACCGGGAGGCGCTGCCGGTACTCAGGCGGGTGCTGGACCTGCAGCCGGAGCGCGCCACGGCCTGGAACAGCGCGGGCGAAGCACTGGGCAACCTGGGGCGTATCAGGGACGCCGCCGATGCCTTCGCACGGGCAGTGCGCTGGCGGCCGGATTTCGCCCATGCCCATTACAACCTGGGACTGGCTCTGCGTGCGGCGGGGAAGAACAAGGGGGCGCTCGGCGCCCTGGGCAAAGCGGCGGAGTTGTCACCCAACGCGGCCGAGCCTCTGCAATCCCTCGGCCATCTGCTGCACTCGCTCGGCCGCTACGAACAGGCCGTCCGCTGTTTCCGCAGGCTGGTCGAACTCCGCCCCGACGATGCGGTGGCCCACACCAGCCTCGGCGCGGCCCTGCACATGCTGGGCGATCTGGAAGCGGCCCGGGAGGCATACCAGCGAGCGCTCTCGCTGCGCCCGGACTATGCCACGGCCCACAGCAACCTGGGCCACGTGTATCAGAGCCTGCGGGATTCCGACCGGGCCGAAGCGGGCTTCCGCAGGGCTCTCGATCTGGCGCCCGACGACGAGAGCGCACTGGCGGGACTGGCCGCGAATCTGGACCGCCGCGGACGCTACGAGGAGGGCTGGGCGCTGCTGGAGCAGAGGCTCGATCCCGGGCGCAGCGATCTGGATCTGGTCATCACGGCATCCGAACTCCAGCGCCACCTGGGCAACCATGGACGCGCCGCCGACATTCTGCGCCAGGCGCTGGACCGAGAGGACCTGACAGACTCGACCCTGCAGCGGCTGCAATTCAATCTCGGTGCCGCCTGCGATGCGGAGGGCAGCTACGAACAGGCGTTCGATCACTTCCGCCGCGGCAATCAGATGAAGCCGGTTCTCTTCAATCGACAGGAGTACGTGGACGACGTCTCCCGGCTGCTCGAGGTTTATGGGGCGGGCGCCCTCGCCTCCCTGCCCCGGGCTGACGATCCGGACGAACGCCCGGTCTTTGTCGTCGGCATGCCCAGATCGGGTACATCGCTGGTCGAGCAGATCCTGGCATGTCATCCCCGGGTCGCCGCGGCGGGCGAGCTGACCGATCTCGGACGTCTGGCGGTGGACCTGGGCGGCCCCGGCGGTCCGCGTTTCCCGCAAAGCGCCGCCGGGACCGATCCCGGGGCCCTCGCGGCCGCCGCGCGGGAATACAGTGAGCTGCTTTCGGCGGTGGACGAGACAGCCGAGCGGATTATCGACAAGACGCCGGCCAACCACCTGTTCCTCGGTTTCGCCGAACAGCTGTTCCCCCGGGCGCACGTTATCCACTGCATCCGCCATCCGCTCGATACGGCGCTGTCATGCTATTTCCAGAACTTCGCCGGTCAGGGCATCCCCTTCTCTTACCGGCAGGAGGACATCGCCCTCTACTACAACCGCTATCTCGAGGTCATGGAGCACTGGCGGCGCCACAGCGGGCTGGCGTTCCACGAGGTGGTGTATGAAGAGCTGGTCTCCGACCAGGAAACCGTCAGCCGGGAACTGGTCGCCTTCCTGGGTCTGGAATGGGATCCGGCCTGTCTGCAATTCCACCAACTGGATCGCCTTGTCGCCACCGCCAGTCACGCCCAGGTGCGCCGGCCCATGTATCGCAGCTCCCTGGGGCGCTACCGGCATTACGAGCAATGGCTGGGACCGCTGATCGATGGCATCGACTGGCAGGCCTGGCGGGCCACCGGATTCGCGGAACGGGTCGATGCCCGGATCGATGGCTCCTGAGGCCGGCGACGCCGGCGGACTGTTGGCGGCGGCCCGGGAAGACGCCCGCCAGGGAAGACTGGAGCAGGCCCTGGCCCGGATCGAGGCAGCGAAGGAGATCGCGCCCGGGGATGCCCGTCTCAGCAATCAGGCCGGCCAGCTCCTGGGCCGGCTGGGGCGGCTGGACGAGGCGGTCAGCGCATTCCGGCGCGCCGTGGAGCTGGACCCGGATCTGGCGGCGGCGCGATTCAATCTGGCGATGTCGGAGCTGGGCCGGGGTGAGGTGGACGCCGCGCTGGCGTCGCTGCAGATCGTGACCGGACGATGGCCACGGATCGCCGCCGGCTGGCTGCAACTCGGCGGCGTTCTCAACGCCCTCGGCCGGTATGCCGAGGCGGAGCAGGCCCTGCGTCGTCATCTGCAGATGGAGCCCGACAGCGTCGCCGGCCAGACCTGGCTGGGCGCCGCGATCCAGCTGCAGGGCCGTTTCGACGAGGCCGAGAGCTGTTACCGGGCCGCGCTGAGGCGCCATCCGGAGCATCCGGACGCCCTGGCCAATCTGGGCAAGCTGCTGCAGGCCCAGGGGGAACCGGACCAGGCGGAATCCTTTTTCCGAAGGGCCCTGGCCGCGGATCCTGGTCACGACCAGGCCCGTTCGGGCCTGGCGGCGTGGCTGGACAATCGCGGCCGTCAGGACGAAGCGCTGGGACTGCTGGACGGCCGTCCCGGCGCGGAACCGGCCATCGTCGCCCCGATCCGGGCACGGCTCCTGCGACACTCGGGCAGGCATGATGAGGCTCGCGCCGTGCTGGAAGACGCCCTGGCGTCCCCGGTGCTCACCGCGGAGGGGCAGGCACAGCTGCGATTTTCCCTGGCCCGGTTACTGGACGAGACCGGCCATTTCGAACAGGCGTGGTCCATGGCGGATGCGGCCAACGCCCTGCGACGGCAGTCGTTACCCGCCGGCGTCCCGGCCGGCGACGTGATCGCCCTGGAACAGGCGGTCAGCGCCAGCCGCGAGGCCTTCTCGGCCGCGGCCATGGCCACGCTGCCGCGCGCGTCCACGGCCAGCGAGCAGCCGGTCTTCATCGTCGGCATGCCGCGCAGCGGGAAGTCCCTGGCGGAGCAGATCCTGTGCAGCCATCCCATGGTCCGGGGCGCCGGTGAACTGACCGAGATCGGGGATATCAGCCTCGATCTGGGCAGAGAGACCGGCGGCTGGCCCGCCGGCGCCTGTCGTCTGGATGCGGAAATGCTCGAGCGTCAGGCGCAACGGTACCTGGCGCGGCTCGTCACCCGGACCGGAGCCGCCGGACGGATCACGGACACGATGCCATTCAATTTCGTCCACATCGGTCTGATCGAGCTGTTGTTTCCCGGCGCCCGCGTGATCCACTGCGTGCGCCATCCCCTGGACCTGGCGCTGCGCTGCTGGCTCAAGAATTTCGCCGGCCGCAGCCTCGCGTTCACCTTCGACCTGTCCGCCATGGCGGCCTATTTCGTTCATTATCGAGCGATGATGGATCACTGGCGCCGGGTCAGCGGCTTGCGGATGCTCGAGTTCCCCTACGAGGGCGTGGTGGGCGAACCGGAGGCCTGGAGCCGGCGCCTGGTGGAATTCACCGGTCTGGAATGGGACCCGCGCTGTCTCCGGTTCTACGAAACCGGCGTCGCTGACAGCGCCGGTGACACGCCGCTGCGCGAGCCCCTCTCGGACCGGGAAGTGGGCGGCTGGCGTCATTACGAGCGCTGGCTGAAGCCCTGTTTTGAAGATTTGGATGCCGATGGTTACGAACGCCGGGCAGATTGATCCCGGCCCGCTGAGGGAGGCCACGGCCCATGCCCGGGCCGGCCGGATCGACGTCGCCGAGCGTCTCCTCGCCGGTTTCCTGGCCGACCAGCTGCCCGTTTCCATGTTATGTCTGCGGGCGGAGTTGCGGGCCGCGACCGGTCAGGATGAAGCTGCCCGGGCCGACCTGGAGATCGCCCGGTCCCGGGCGCCGGACGATCCCCGCGTGGCCGATGCCCTGGCCGGCCAGGCCATGGCCGACGGCCGGCTCGAGCTGGCCGCAGATCTGCTCGACGGGGCGCTCCGGCAGGATCCCCATCGGCCCCGACTCTGGCACCGGTTCGGCGTGGTGATGCACGCCGCTGGCCGTTACCAGGCCGCACTGGAGGCCTACGAGCGCGCCATGGCGCTGGCGCCGTCCCGGCCCGAGCCCCGGATAGCGCGGGCGAGCGTGTGGCAGATCCGGGGCCGCTTCGACGAGGCACGGAAGGAGCTGGAAGCGGTGTTGGCCCAGGTGCCCGGCCACCCCGAGGCCCTGACCACGCTCGCCGCTCAGATGGAGATCCGCGGCCGGACCGAGGCGGGGCTGGCCTTGCTGGAGCCTCTCGTCCGGCAGGGCCGGCTCGGTCCGGAGGGGGTGCTTGTGCGGGCGCGTCTGCTGCGCCGGGCCGGCCGCGGCGACGAGGCACTGAAGCTGGTCGAGGACCTCGATGCGTCGAGGCTGGATGCCGGACAGCGGGCGCGTCGGTTGTTCCTGCTCGGCGAGATCCGGGACCAGGCCGGCCGCTATGAGGAGGCCTTCACCTGCTTCCAATGCGCCAACGAGCTGTCGCCCGGCCGCTTCGACGCCGCGCGCTACCGCCGCCGCGTCGAAGCGGTCCGCCGCGCCTGGAGCCGTGCGGCGCTGGACCGCCTCGCCGGGCTCGGCGACGATAGCGAGGCGCCGGTGTTTATCGTCGGCATGCCGCGATCCGGGACGACGCTGGTCGAACAGACGCTCGCCCGTCACCCCGAGGTATTCGGCGCTGGTGAGCTCGGCGGCATAGCCGGCATCGAACGGCGGCTGCGGGGTGAGGGCCTGAGCGCCGATCCGGCGGCCATTTCTGCGCAGACCATCCAGGAGCATGCCCGCGCATATCTGGGTTCCGTGGATGCCGGCGGCCGGACCCGCTTTATCGACAAGATGCCGGCGAATTTCTTCCACCTCGGCCTCATCCAGGTCCTGCTACCCCGGGCACGGGTGATCCACTGCCGGCGTCATCCGCTGGATACCGCGCTGTCCTGTTTCATGCAAGATTTCAGTGGGCTCGGTCTGGCCTGGAGCTGCCGCCTGGAGGATATCGCCGAGTACTACCTGGGCTATCGATCGCTGATGGACCACTGGACGTCGGTGCTGTCGTTGCCGGTCGTCGACCTGGACTACGAGGCCCTGGTGACGGAGCCCGAACCCACTGTCCGGCGGTTGCTGGAGTTCCTCGGTCTGGAATGGGATCCGGCCTGTCTGGACACCGGTGGTGATGAGATCCCGGCCACCGCCAGCTATGCTCAGGCCCCGGGCCCGATCTATCTGTCCTCCATCGGCCGCCACCGTCTCTACGCGGACCGGCTTGACCCACTCGCCGCAAGACTCGGGATCGATCCCGATGAAACCTGACACCGGCCGGGGACTGGCCCGGGCCAGGCAGCTGCATCGGGCAGGGGACGCCGATGCCGCCCTGGCCATCTACGGACGCATTCTGGAGGCGGACCCGGGACAGCCCGATGTGCTGATCCTGGCGGCGACCGCGGCGATGCAGTTGCGGCGTCTCGACGAGGCCGAGACCCTGGCCCGAAACGCCATCCGGGCCCGGCCCGATGGACCGGGTTGGATCACCCTGGGGCGGATCCTGGCGCAGCGGGGCGAGACGGGGGAGGCGATCGATTGTTTCCGGCAAGCCCGGTCAGACCCGAGGGTGGCGGCGGACGCCGCCTTCCATGAGGGGCAGCTGGAACGGGCCGCGGGTCGGCTCGAGGCCGCCGCCGAAGCTCTGGGTGCCGCGCTGGACGCTGCGCCGTCCCACGGGCCGGCCTGGAACGAATTGGGTGTCGTGCGTATGGCCCAATATCGGCACGGGGAAGCGCGCGAGTGTTTTGAGAACAGCCTGGGGCGCCGGCCTGACGATGGGCCGACCCTGGCCAATCTGGCCCGGGCCTGCATCGAACTCGGAGATCTGTCCTGCGCCGAGCGCGTGATCGGGGACCTGCTCCGGCGTGACGACGATCCGTCCGGCGCCATGAAGCTGTTGGGGAATCTGCGCAAGCACCAGGGCCGGCTGGAGGAGGCGGCGACGGCCTGGCGCCGGGCGACAGAGACGGCGCCCGGGGACGCCGATGCCTGGACCGGGCTGGCGACGACGCTGCAGGCCCTGGCCGACTATGCCGGTGCGCAGACGGCCTACGGGCGGGCCCTGGATCTGGCGCCAGGAGATCCCGGGATCGTGGCCGCCATGGCCGAATGGCTGGAGTGGCAGGGCCGTTATCAGGAGGGGATCGACAGTATCGAGAAGCTGGACCCGGCGCAGCGCCGGAGTCCCGGGCCCGCGCTGGTGGCGGCCCGACTGTGGCGCCGGCTCGGGGACCCGGCCCGGGCCCGGGATCTGCTGAGCGAAGCCATCCCCGACCAGGGTTCGACGCGGCGGCCATTCTGTTTCAGCCTCGGAGACGTCTGCGATGAGCTCGGTGACTATGCTCGGGCCTGGTCCTGGTACGAGGAGGGCAATCGGCTGACCCCCGCCGTATTCGAACAGTCTGCCCAGGATCGCCTGTTCGAGCGCGTGGAGGACGCCGCCAATCGCATGGCGCCGGGGCAGGGCGGTGACGATCTGGTCTTCATCGTCGGAATGCCCCGTTCCGGCACCAGCCTGCTCGAACAGATGCTGGCCGGTCATCCGGAAATCCACGGTGCCGGCGAACTGCCCCTGTTCGGGGAGCTGGTGCACAGGGCGCTGGCTGCCCGGGAGACCGAACAGAAGTCGCGTCTCGGCCGCCTGGCCGACGACTACCGTCGCGGTCTGCCCGATCGCGACGCCCGGCTGTTGATCGACAAGATGCCGCTGAATTTTCAATATCTGCCGCTGATCCGGCGCGCCTTTCCCGAGGCCCATGTCATCCACTGCCGGCGGGACCTGCGCGATATCGGCGTCTCCTGCTTCTTTACCGATTTTGCCGACCAGGCGCTCGGCTTCGCGGCGCGTCTGGAATGGCTGGCGCATTTCCTGTCGACGTACCGCCGGATCATGGCCCGGTGGAGCCGGAGCCAACAGCCGGTGCTGGGGCTGGATTACGAGCGACTCGTCGCAGAGCCCGAGCCGAGCCTCCGCCGACTCCTGGATTCCATGGAGATGGACTGGGACCCGCGCTGTCTCGCGTTCGAACGGCGGGAACGGGTCGTGGCCACCGCCAGCCACGCTCAGGTGCGCCAGCCCCTCTATCGGAGCTCGATCGGCCGCTGGCGCCACTACGAGCCGTGGATAGGTCCGCTCGCGGCCCTGGGCACCCCGGAGGCCTAGCCTTCTTCGGCGAAGGGACCGAGTGACTCGATCAGAGGCGCAAGCTGGCCCCGGTACCGGCGCCAGCGACCGATGGACGAAGTGTAGAGCGGCTGGCGCACCTGCCACCGGCTCAGGGTGCCCACCGGACGCGGATTGCTGGCGTAGTCGAGACAGGCGTCATCCCAATCCAGGCCGCAGAATTCCAGCAGGATCCCGGTGACACCGGCCTGATCATGGAGCAGCGCCTCGTAGGACAGATCCAGGATGTCCGCCGCGCCCGTCGTCCAATGATCCATCAGCCGTCGATACTCCCGGTAATAGCTGGCGATGTCCTCCAGCCGGTTGGCATAGAGGTTGCCGACCGGGAAGTCCTGGAAAAACACCGACAGGCAGGTGTCGAGGGCGCCGCGCCGGACGTGGACGAAGCGGGCTTCCGGCAGCAGCCAGCGGATCAGCGACACATTGCGGAAATTGGCCGGGTATTTGTTGCTCACGACCTGGCGGTCTTCTCTGGCCAGCCGCCGCAGATAGTCCTGCCGCAGCCGCTTGCCTTCCGGTTCGCCCAGGCCGCCGGCGTAGAATGCGGTAGCCGCCTCGTCGAAGAACGCCAGCTCGCCGACCCCGCCGGCCCGTGGATGGGCGGTGAGGATCTGATCGACCAGGGTCGTGCCGGATCGGGGCATGCCGATGACGAAGACCGGTTCGATCCCGGAGTCTGCGGCAAACGGCGATGGGCGTGAGGGGGCCTGGATGCGGGTTGCCGTATCGACCCGCAGCGTCTCCGGGTCGTAATCCGGAAGCCGCTGCTGTTTGAGGCGTTTGGCCCGGCTCAGGCACGCGAAGGCCTGTTCGGATTGCCCCAGCTCGTCCAGGGCCTTGCCCACGGCAAAAGCCAGGCGCTCGCGATCAGCGTCGCCGAGATCGGGGTCGGCGAGCAGACTTTTCGCCGCCGAGAGTTCCGGGTCGTCGGCCGCTTCGATGCGGCGGCATTCGAGCAGCTGCTGCCAGGCCTCGGCAAACCGCGGGCGCCGGGCGACGCATTGGCGGAACTGGTCCCGGGCTGCCCCGGCGTCGCCTGCTGCAAGCAGCAGCATGCCGAGCACATAACGCGTCTCCGGATGCTCGGGATCGATCTCCAGGGCCTGATCCACGCGGCGGCGGGCGTCGGTTTCCCGACCGGTGGTGGCCAACAGACCGGCCAACCTCGCCAGGACATCCGGGCGCGGTGCCGGCTCCAGACGGAGCACATGTTCGAGGGCATCGATGGCGGCCTGGTGCCGGCCCTGCTGTTCCTCGGCGATGCCCAGGTTGAACCAGGCGTCGGGTTTGTCGGGGCTGGATGCGAGCAGGGTCCGCAGGCAGCGCGCCGCTCGTCCGGGTTGCCGGCTGGCCATGGCCAGGGCCGCCTGTTCTGCCAGCACAGGCGCCGCTGTCTGGTCGACGGTCGCGGCGCGGTCCAGCATCGCGGCGGCGGCATCCAGGCGGCCGGCCCGGCGCTGGATGCCGGCAGCGAGGCACAGCACCGGGAGGTTATCCGGATGGCGGACGAGGATCTGTTGGCATCGGCCCAGCGCCCCATCCGGGTCCGTCCCGGCCTGGCGCACGATGGCCTGCAGCGCGGTCAGGGCGTCCGTCGGTGCGCCCACGGATTCAGTTCACCGAGCAGTTGAAGGCGACGACGATGCGCGGCCGCTCACCCTGATAGGGGAAGATCTCGTGCATCAGGAAAGAGGGGAACATCACGAGGGTGCCCGCCCGGTGATGGATATCGAAGCCGCCGTGCTGGTAGGGCATGCGCAACCCCAGGTTGCCCGCTTCCGAGTGGTACCAGCTGCAGAAACGCGGATCGTGGAAACGGACCAGCCCGCTGTCCGGCCGATCGGCCGGGCTGTCTCCCGGATCGACACAGAAGATGCCCGACCAGGAGGCATTCTGATGGTTGTGGAGACCCTGGTAGCCGCCGTTGCGGGTGATGTGGAACCAGGCGTGATAGTCGAAGCGCAGCTTCGCGAATTCCTCGTCGGTAAATGACGATAGCTGTCGGATCAACTGCACCAGCGAGCCGTGGCAGAAATGGGCCAGTTTCTTGACCGGCGGATCCGGCCAGCGGAACAGGTCGAATCGGCTTTCGAACAGGGCGCCGAATTGCGTCGCCCGCTGAGTGTCGTTACGCACCCCGTCGTCCTCCGCCTCCCGGCGCAGGAACAGTGCGCTCAATTCCTCGCACAGGGCTTGATGGTCGGGCATGGAGGCCTCGGCCATGGCGGTGGTGAACAGATCCGTGACAGCGATCATCTCGGGACACCCTCAGGACTCGTCGATGCCGTACTCGCGGAGATCCCCCAGCGCAGCCAGCAGCGGCTGGATGTGATCCTGATAGCGCCGCCAGCGCCCCATCGAACTCTTGTACGCAGGTTGCCGCACCTGGGTCATGCTGGCCGTGAGGACCCGGCGCGGGTTCTGATGGAAATCGAGACAGTCGTCCGACCACTCCAGATTCAGATAGTCGACCATGCGGCGCGCTTCGGTCTCCAGGTCATCGACCAGACTCTCGTAGCGCATCTCGAACAGCCCGCCGGGCAGGACCCGGCGCCAATGGGTCATCAGCTTCCAGTACAGCCGATAGGTCTCGCCCAGCTCCGTCATATCGCAGGTAAAGCCGCGGTCGCTCTGGAACGAGGTGGTGTAACAGGAGACGCAGGTGTCCCGGGGATCGCGCACACAGTGGATGATGCGGGCCCGGGGCAGCATGATGCGGATGATGCCGGCGAGGGTGTAGTTGAACGGCAGCTTGTCGGTGATGCGCAGGGCCTTCCGGTTGTAACGGCGCACACGCTGGACGAAACGCTGGCCGAGTTCGGCCCAGGCGGCCGGATCCACATCCGCCACCGCTTCCGGCAGATTGCGGCCTTCCGGCAGCCACTTCCCGATCCCGCCCAGGGTCCGCCACAGATCGTTCAATTCACCGGCACCGTGAACCGAGGGATGAGACGACAGGATCTGTTCGACCAGGGTCGTGCCGGAACGCGGCATGCCGATGATGAAGACCGGCAACTCGTCGGGATCGCCGCAGCCTTCGAACCGTTCGAACACCTCCGGGCCGAAGCTGTCGATGATGCGCTGGATATTGGCCCGTTCGCTGTCGATGGAGAAGTCGCTGAGTTCCCGCTTACGACGATTGCCGCGGTGATAAAACTGCATCGCCCGGTCCAGATCGTCAGCCTGGTCCAGGGTCCGGGCGACGGCGAAACAGCTCACCGCTTCGTTGAGCGGCTCCATCTGGCGCGTCTCGATCACCTCGATCTGGCGGAGGACACGGGGGTCGTCGGCCTCCAGGCGCTTGATATTGGACAGGCCATAGAGCGGTGCGCCGCTGGTGGGATCCCGTTCGAGCGCCTTCTCGTAGGCGGCGGCACAGCGCTCGAAATCACCGCGGTCGCTGTAGAGTGTCGCCAGGCGCATACACGCCTCGAGATCCCCGGGGTCGAGCTCGATGGCCTGATCGAGTTCCCTGACCGCCCCCTCGAAGTCGCCCAGCTGGCTGTAGCAGGCGCCCAGGTCCATGCGGTAACGGGCCTCGTCCGGGGCCAGCTCGACGGCCCGGCGCAGCAGGTCCGCGGCTTCCCTGGCATTGCCCTGACGATGGACCGCCAGCCCCAGCAGATAGGCGGCGCGGGCGTGATCCGGTGCCGCGGCCACCAGTCGGCGGGCCAGATCGACCGCCTCGGCGACCCGCATCTCCTTGAGCATCCGCGCCACCCGCTCCAGCTCCGCCGCCAACTCGGCCTCCGAGAGCTGGCCCGGCACGGCAGCGCCCGGGGCTTCCTCCAGCGGCATCAGATCGAAAGCGATGCTGACCCGCTGTCCTTCACCGGTGAAGGGCAGCGTGCGGTGATAGAAATAGGAGGGGAACAAGAGCATCAGACCCGGCGCCGGCTCGAACGTCCGGACCGAGGCCTCGCGTGACAGCTGCAGATCATCCGGCGCGCGACCGAACTCGATCCAGCCCGCATCGGCGGGTGACCCTGCCGCTGATGCGGGCACCGCCGCGTAGTAGACGCCGCTGAGCCAGCCCGTGGGATGGACATGAGCGGCCTGATGCCCCCCTCGGTCGAGGACCGTGGCCCACATGGTCAGCTTCCATTGTTCCGGCGCCGTGGCCAGGAACGGATGGTCGGTCTCCGCCGGGAT
>CBDTYJ010000041.1:0-14195 GCA_965364575.1 uncultured Gammaproteobacteria bacterium | reverse complement strand
TGACCGGAATAGGTATAGCCATGGAACAGCTCGATAGCGTGTTCGGGCCCCGTCATGAAGGCCTCGTAGATGTCGTCCTTGACGAACACGGCGCCCATTGGCACGGCGCCGTTCGTCAGACCCTTGGCCGCGGTGATGATGTCGGGTATGACGCCGAAATAGTCGGCGGCGAAAGGCTTGCCCAGACGGCCGAAACCGCTGATCACCTCGTCGAAGATCAGCAGGATGCCGTGGCGATCGCAGATCTCCCGGAGCCGCTCCAGATAGCCCACCGGGGGCAGGATGACGCCGGCCGATCCGGCCACGGGCTCGACGATCACGGCGGCGATGGTGGAAGGATCGTGGAGCTGCGCCAGCCGTTCCAGGTCGTCCGCCAGGTGCGCACCCCACTCGGGCAGACCGCGTGAGAACGCATTGTGTTCCAGGTCCAGGGTATGGCGCAGATGATCGACGCCGGGCAGCATCGAGCCGAAGAACTTCCGGTTGTTCACCATGCCGCCGACTGAGATGCCGCCGAAACCGACCCCGTGGTAACCCTTCTCGCGCCCGATCAGCCGCTGGCGGGCGCCTTCGCCGCGGACCCGGTGATAGGCGATGGCGATCTTCAGCGCGGTGTCCACCGACTCGGACCCCGAGTTGGTGAAGAACACGTGGTTCATGCCCTCGGGAGCCACCTTGACCAGGCGGCTGGCGAACTCGAAAGCCACCGGATGGCCCATGTTGAACAGCGGCGCGTACTCCATCTCCTGGATCTGCCGCGCTACCGCTTCGCTGATCTGTTTGCGTCCGTGGCCGGCATTTACGCACCACAGCCCGGCGACCCCATCCAGCACTTTCTGGCCCTCGGGGGTGTAGTAGTACATACCCTCCGCTCGCGACAGCAGCCGCGGCGCCGCCTTGAACTGCCGATTGGCCGTAAAAGGCATCCAGAACGGCAGCATATCGGGCCTCACGGCGGATCCGGGAGCGGTTTCAATCTGGGTGCTCATGATGGTCCTCTCAGGATGGATGGGCCGGAGCCCGGGCAGGGCCGATTCGAAAGAAATTCGACACCTGGACCGCCAGGACGGCTTATTGACAGGTTTTTCCCATAAACTGTTAAATATCTTATACAGTTTGCCCGGGGCTCTCAATTGAATATGGACATCGGCGGACACCTTCGGACGGTGCGAAAAATGCACGGCCTGTCGCAGCGTGAACTGGCCAAGCGGGCCGGGGTCACGAACGGCACCATTTCGCTCATCGAGCAGAACCGGGTGAGTCCGTCGATCAGCTCGCTGCGCAAGGTCCTGGCCGGGATCCCCATGTCTCTGGGCGACTTCTTCACCACCGATTTCAGCAACACCGCCAAGGTCTTCTACGGCAAGGACGAGCTGACCGATCTGGGAGACGGCGAAGTCCAGCTCAAGCTGGTCGCGGCCAATCGCCGGGACCGGGCGCTTTCGGTCATGCGCGAGATCTATGCGCCGGGCGCCGACACCGGAGAGGAGATGCTGAGTCATGAGGGCGAGGAAGGGGGCGTGGTCGTCAGGGGCAGGATCGAGATCACCGTCGGCGGCTCGAGGCGGGAACTCGGGCCGGGTGAGGCCTATTATTTCGACAGCGCGGTGCCGCACCGTTTCCGTAACCCGGGCGACGAGGCCTGCGAGATTATCAGCGCCAATTCGCCGCCGACTTTCTGAATCACAGATAGACCGACGCCGGGCATGACCTGGCTGGCGTCCACACTGGAGAACGACATGTCGAGTGACCGAACCTCGCAGGAATGGCGCGCTATGGCCGAGGATCTGAGCATCCGCAGCCAGGCCTTTATCGGCGGGCGCTACGTGGACGCGGCCAGCGGCGCCACCCTCGAATCCATCAATCCGGCAAACGGTCGTCTGCTGGCCGCGGTCGCCGCCACCGATCAGGAAGATGTGGACCGGGCCGTAGCGGCCGCCCGGCGCGCCTTTGACGCGGGACACTGGTCGCGGATGGCGCCCAGGGACCGCAAGGCTGTGATGCTGCGCTTCGCGGGCCTGGTCGAACAGCATGCCGAGGAACTGGCACTGCTGGAGACCCTGGACATGGGCAAGCCCATCGCCGACAGCACCACTATCGATATTCCCGGTACCGTCAGATGCCTGGCCTGGTACGGGGAGGCCATCGACAAGATCTACGACGAGGTCGCCCCGACCGGCCCTGATGAGTTGGGGCTCATCACCCGGGAGCCGGTCGGCGTGGTGGCCTGCGTCGTGCCGTGGAATTTCCCCCTGCTGATGGCGGCATGGAAGCTTGGCCCGGCCCTGGCGGCCGGCAACAGCGTTATCCTGAAGCCGTCGGAAAAATCGCCCCTGACCGCGATCCGCATCGCCGAGCTGGCGGCCGAGGCCGGCATCCCCGACGGGGTGCTCAACGTGCTGCCGGGCCTGGGCACCACTGCCGGCAAAGCCCTGGCCCTGCACATGGACGTTGATTGTCTCGCCTTCACCGGGTCCACGGCGGTCGGCAAGCTGATCCTCCAGTACTCGGGACAGTCGAATATGAAGCGGGTGTGGCTGGAGTGCGGCGGCAAGAGCCCCAACATCGTACTCGCCGACTGCCCGGATCTGGCCCGGGCGGCGGAGGCTGCGGCCTCGGGCATTTTCTTCAACCAGGGCGAGATGTGCTCGGCGGCCTCGCGCCTGCTGGTAGACGCCAGCATCAAGGAACCGTTCCTGGAAAAGCTGATGGCCGCCGGCGAACGGATGCGGCCCGGCGATCCGCTGGATCCGGCCAGCCCCATGGGTGCGATCGTCGACCAGATTCAGTTCGACACCGTGATGGGGTTCATCGACAAGGGCCGGGAGGAAGGAGCCACCCTGCGCATGGGTGGTGAGCGGGTCCTCGAGGAAACCGGCGGCTGGTTCGTGGCGCCCACCGTGTTCGACGACGTGCGCAACGACATGGCCATCGCCCAGAAGGAAATATTCGGTCCGGTGCTGTCCGCGATCACCTTCCAGGATCCGGACGAGGCCGTGCGGCTCGCCAATGACGTGGATTACGGTCTCGCCGCAGCGGTCTGGACCCGGGATATAAGCGCCGCGCACCGGATCGCGCGGCAACTCCGTGCCGGCACCGTGTGGATCAACTGTTACGACGCCGGCGACCTGACCGTGCCCTTCGGCGGCTTCAAGGAATCGGGGAACGGACGGGACAAGTCACTGCACGCCCTGGACAAGTACGTCGAGTTGAAGACCACCTGGATCGACCTCGGCTAGATGATCGGCTCCGGCACAACGCCGCGCGCCGCGGGTTTCCGCATGCCGGCCGAATGGGAGCCCCACGAGGCCTGCTGGATGTGGTGGCCGTGGGCGCGGCGGGTCTGGGATCCGGGCCTCCGCGGCCCCGATGGCCTGAGCGCCGCGCGCGACGCCTACGCGGCCGTCGCCAGGGCCATCGCCATGTTCGAGCCGGTGCGGATGGTGACGCGGCCCGAGGACGCAGCGGACGCCCGCGCCCGCTGCGGTGACGCCGTCGAGATCCTGGAATTTCCCGTCGACGACGCATGGGCGCGGGATACGGGACCCAGTTTTCTGATCGGGCCGGCCGGCGAACTGGCAGGCGTGGACTGGCAGTTCAACAATTACGGCAACGAAGCCTGGGCAGGCAAGGACGCCTTGCCGGAATCGGCGTTTGCCGACGACCGCCAGATCGCATCGAGACTGCTGGCACATCTCGGCGCTCACCGATTCGCGGCGCCGCTGGTGATGGAAGGTGGCGCGTTCCACGTGGATGGGGCCGGCACCGTGCTCGTGACCGAGGAATGCCTGCTCCATCCGAACCGCAACCCGTCTCTCGAGCGCCAGGAGATCGAGTCCCTGCTGCTTGAATACACGGGTTCGGAAAAGATGGTCTGGCTCGGTCGTGGCCTGGTCGACGACGAGACCAATGGCCACGTGGACGAGCTGGCCTGCTTCGTGCGCCAGGGCGTGGTTTTGGCGCTCACCCGTGACGATCCGGAGGACCCCGATTACGAATCAGTCCAGGACAATCTGGCCAGGCTGGCGGCGGCCACCGACGCCCGCGGACGAGCGCTCGAGATCATGGAACTGCCCGCCGCGCCGCCCGTCTTTCATCGCGGCGTTCGTCTGAGCCTGTCCTATGTGAATCTGTATATCGCCAATGGCGGCATCGTGATGCCGTCCTTCGATGCCCCCGAGCACGACGCAGCGGCCGCGTCCATCCTGGCCCGCGCGTTTCCGGAGCGCGAGATCGTGCAGGTACCTGCACTGGACATCTTTGCCGGCGGAGGCGGGATCCACTGCATCACCCAACAGCAGCCGCGCATCACCTGAGCCGGCGAGGAGAGATCTCATGGCCACCGTGACCCTGGCCGCGACCCAGATGCGGTGTGGTAGCGACCGCGAACAGAATATCGCCCGCGCCGAAGGACTGATCCGGCAGGCCACCGAGCAGGGGGCAAATATCGTCCTGATCCAGGAATTGTTCGAGACGCCCTATTTCTGCAAGGATCAGCTCGCCGCCCACTTCGATCTGGCGACGCAGGTGCACGAAAACCCGGCAATACGGCGCATGTCCGAACTGGCCGCGGAGCTGGGCGTGGTGCTGCCGGTGAGCTTCTTCGAGCGCGCCAACAACGCCTTCTTCAATTCTCTGGTCGTGATCGACAGCGACGGCTCGGTGCTGGACACCTATCGCAAGTCCCATATCCCGGATGGACCCGGTTATCAGGAGAAATTCTATTTCTCCCCGGGCGACACCGGGTTCCGCGTCTGGGACACGCGCTTCGGGCGGATAGGCGTCGCCATCTGCTGGGATCAGTGGTTCCCGGAAGCAGCGCGGATCATGGCCCTGCAGGGGGCCGAGTATCTGTTCTATCCGACCGCCATCGGCTCGGAACCCCAGGACCCGGGACTCGACTCCCGGGACCACTGGCAGCGCACCATGCAGGGTCACGCGGCCGCCAACATGGTGCCACTGGTCGCCTCCAACCGTATCGGCACCGAGCAGGGAAAAAGCTGCTCGCTTACGTTCTACGGTTCGTCGTTTATCGCCGATCAATTCGGCGCCAAGGTGGCGGAAGCAGGCCGGGACGATGAAGCCGTGCTGATCGCCAGCTTCGATCGAGACCGGCTGCGTGCCATCCGTTCGAGCTGGGGCATGTTCCGGGACCGGCGGCCGGACCTCTACTATCCGCTGCTGAGCATGGACGGCGGCAGCCTCTGATCGTCTAGAGCAGATCCCGAAGGCGATACCAGGCCATGGCCAGCACCAGCGCCGGCGTCCGCAGGAGCGGGCCGCCGGGGAAGGACATGTGGGGGATCCGCGCGAACACATCCAGGCGCTCCGCCGTTTCCGCCACCGCCTCGGCCAGCAGGGTACCCGCAAAGCCGGTCATGACGATACCGTGGCCCGAGAACCCCTGGGCGAAGTAGATATTGCGGGTCAGGCGCCCGAAATGGGGAGCGCGGTTGACGGTGATGGCCACGTTGCCGCCCCAGGCATAGTCGATGGCCACGTCGGCCAGCTGCGGATAGACCTTGAGCATCCGTGAGCGGATGGAATAGGACAGGCTCGGAGGCGGGATGGTGGAATAGCTGACGCGCCCGCCGAACAGCAGGCGATGATCGGCCGACAGGCGGAAGTAGTCCAACACGAAATTGATGTCGGACACCGCCATGTTGTTGCGGATAAGGCTGCGGGCCCGCTCCTCCCCCAGGGGTTCAGTGGCCACGATGTAGGTGCCTACCGGCATGATCTTGCTGCGCAGAGGCTTGATCAGATCACCCAGATAGGCATTGGCGCAGATAAGCAGGTGGCGGCAGCGCACACTTGCGCCGCCGGCGGTTCGCACAGTGACCGGCTCACCCTGCCCGACCTGGACAGCAGGCGTATTCTCAAACACCCTGGCGCCGGCGGCGCGGGCCGCGGCGTTGAGGCCGAGGGTGTATTTCAGCGGATGCAGATGGCCGCTGGCGGCATCGTAGAGACCGGAGATATAACGCTCGGTGTCCATGAGCCCGGCCAGCTCGGCCCGCGAGAGCATCTTCAGGCTGCCGTAACCATAGTCATCCTCGAGCTGCCGCTGCCAGCCCAGCAGTTCCTCCCGCTGTCGCGGCTTGATCGCGGCGTGGACCTGGCCCGGGGCGTAATCGCAGTCGATGTGAAAGGTCTCCAGGCGCGAGCGCAACAGCGCCATGCCCTCCAGTGACATGTCCCACAGGCGCCTGGCGTCCACTTTGCCGACCAGGGCCTCCAGCTTCCCCTGATCGCAAGCGTAGCCGAATATCGCCTGGCCGCCGCTACGGCCGGATGCTCCCCATCCGACCCGGTTGGCTTCCAGCAAGACGGTGTCGAAACCCCGCCCGGCCAGCTCGAGAGCCGCGGACGATCCGGTGATGCCGCCGCCGATGATGCAGGCATCGCAGTCGATATCCTCGCCCAGTGCCGGCAGCTCGGGGCGGCCTGCCACGCTGGCGGAATAATAGGACCCGGTATCCCCGGTCTCTGCCGTCGCGATGCGCCCTCGGTCCAAGGCTCCCTCCTCAGACTGCCCGGAGGTACCAGTCATACTCGAGTGAGGTCACATGGGAGGCGAAGGCGTCCCGCTCGAAACGCCGGCAGGCGGTAAAGATGTCGAGGAAGGGTTGGCCGAGATATTCCTTCATCACTTCGCCGGCCTCCAGCGCCTCGATGGCGTGCAGCCAGCCCGAGGGCAGCTCCCGGTCCGTCTGCCCGGCGGCGTCGCCGCTGGATGGCGGCGGCGGCTCGATCTCGCCACTCAGCCCATGATGGATACCCGCCAGGACCGCGCTCGTGACCAGATAAGGGTTGGCGTCAGCGCCGGCCACCCGATGTTCGATCCGGGTCGCTTCCACGTCTCCCGCCGGGATACGCAGAGCGACAGTCCGATTGTTCAAGCCCCAGGTCGGCGCCAGCGGGACGAAATTGTCGGGCTGAAAGCGGCGATAGGAGTTCGAATTGGGCGCCATCAGGGCCAGGGACTCGCCCATCGTCGCGGCGAGACCGCCGATGGCATGGCGCATCGACGCGTTCGCGAGCGGGTCGGCGCTGGCGAATATGTTCCGTCCCTCATCATCCAGCATACTGACGTGCACATGGGTACCGCTGCCGGATTGCTCGGCGTAGGGTTTGGCCATAAACGTAGCCTCCATGCCCATGCTGTTGGCAGCCCGCTTGATGATCCGCTTGAGCAGCAGGGCATGATCGGCGGCGCGCAGCGCGTCGGCCTGATGGCCCAGGTTCACTTCGTACTGGCCCGGCGCGTACTCGGACACGGCGGTGTCCGCCGGGACGCCCTGGATATCGGCGATCCGCGTCACTTCGTCCATGAATGCCGTGTAGTCATCCAGCTCGGCAATCCCGTAGACCTGGGTAGAGGACTCCCGAAGCCCGGTCACCGGCGAGCGCGGCGGCTGGGGCCGCCCCCGCTCGTCGCGCTCCCGATCCAGCAGATAAAACTCCAGCTCCAGGGCCACCACCGGCGTCAGGCCGAGCGCCTCGAATCGTTCCAGGATCCCGGCCAGCACTACGCGCGGATCGGCGAAGAACGTCTCGCCGGCCTCGTCCAGCATGGCCAGGAACAACTGGGCCCCGGCACCCGTGCGCCAGCCGGTGCGAGTCAGCGTCCCGGGCACCGGCATGCAGACAAAATCCGCGTCGCCGGTTTCGAATCCCAGACCCGTCTCCTCCACCGTCTGGCCGCAGGTGTCCAGGCCGAAAACCGAAGCGGGCAGACAAATGCCTTTTTCGTAGACCTTGGTCAGATGGTCGTCGTTGACCCGTTTGCCACGCACGATGCCGTTGCCGTCTGCGATCAGAAGATCGACGGTGTCGACCTCCGGATTTTGCTCCAGGAATCTCCGGGCCTCGCCCGGATCAGGTCGCGCCTGTGACATACACGCTCCGATCGATGTTTAATAAATTCCTCATTCGGCGGCATCCTCTCCGGCGACAGACCCTCCGCCCCGGGGGTCGGTCGATGGCCTGCTTGAACTGGCTCGAGTCTGTAATATATGCTGCAGAATATCCGAAGATAAGCGACCTGAACAGCCACTGGGTAAACCCGTCAATCGCCATCATTTGGGAACAGGCCGCTTAAAATAATAGACATGCCACGAGCACATCCCGTCATCGGCGTATCGGCCTGCCGGCGCTTTCTGGATCCTCACCCTTTCCATATAGCCGGTGAGAAATATCTTACCGCCGTGGCCCGCGCGGCGGGCGGGATTCCGCTGATCGTGCCCGCACTGGGAACCGCGATCGAACTCGAAGCACTGGTGCGCCGGCTCGACGGTCTGCTCCTGACCGGCAGCCCGTCCATGGTCGAGCCGCACCGCTATGCAGGCGCACCGAGTACACCGGGCACCCTCCATGACCCCGACCGGGACGACACGACCCTCTCCCTGATCCCGGCGGTGGTCGACGCGGGCATCCCGCTGTTTGCCATCTGCCGTGGCTATCAGGAGATGAACGTGGCGTTCGGCGGCTCGCTTCATCAGAACCTGCCGGAGACGGGCCGCCATGGGACCCACGAACCGGACGAATCGGAACCCCTCGAGGTCCAGTACGGGCCGAGCCACGAGGTGTCCCTGATCGAGGACGGTCTACTGCGGAGGCTGGTCCGCCACGACCGGATCACGGTCAACTCCATCCACACCCAGGGCGTGGACCGCCTGGGCCGACGACTGGCGGTCGAAGCAGTGGCTGACGACGGCCTGATCGAGGCGTTCAGGGTCGAGGATGCCCCCGGTTTCACGCTCGGCGTGCAATGGCATCCGGAATGGAAAGTCACGGAAGATGAAGCATCCATGGCGATATTCCGGGCCTTCGGCGAGGCCTGCGGCGAATACGCTCAGAGGCGGCATCATGCTTGATGACATCAGACGATGGCTGGAAGAACGCAATATCGACGAGGTCGAAGGCCTGGTCCCCGATACCGCCGGCACGGCCCGCGGCAAGATCATGCCGGCGGCCAAATTCTGTAAGGAAGAAGGCATGCGGCTGCCGGAGTCGCTGTTCCTGCAGACCGTGACCGGGGAATACGCCGAGGGTGTCGCCGGCAATGTGGAGCACGACATGGTGTGCCGGCCGGACCCGGACACGATCCGGCCGGTGCCCTGGGCCTCCGACCCCACCGCACAATGCATCCACGACTGCTTCCACCACGATGGATCTCCGGTCGAGACCTCGCCGCGCTATGTCCTGCGGCGAGTTCTGTCACTGTATGAGGAGGAAGGCTGGCGCCCGATCGTGGCCCCCGAGGTCGAGTTCTTCCTGGTCAAACCGAACGTGGATCCGGACTACGAGCTGGAGCCTCCGGTAGGCCGTTCCGGGCGGCCCGAGACCGTGCGCCAGACCTTCAGTATCGACGCGGTCAACGAGTTCGATCCGCTGTTCGAGGACATGTACGATTTCTGCGAGGCCCAGGAGCTGGAGATCGACACCCTGATCCACGAAGGCGGCGCCGCGCAGATGGAAGTCAACTTCATCCACGGCGACGCTCTGGCGCTGGCGGACCAGGTCTTCCTGTTCAAACGCACCCTGCGCGAGACCGCTCATCGCCACAACATTTACTGCACCTTTATGGCCAAGCCCATGGCCGGCGAACCGGGCAGCGCGCTGCACATCCATCAGAGCATCGTGGACGAGAACACCGGTCGGAGTCTGTTCACCAACCGGCGCGGACGCGACAGCCGCCTGTTCCTCAGCCATATCGCCGGGCTACAGCGGTTCCTGCCGGCATCGGTCCCGCTGGTAGCCCCGTACGTGAATTCCTATCGTCGTTTCACCCGTTATTACGCGGCGCCCATCAATGTCCACTGGGGGTACGACAACCGGACGGTCGGCCTGCGGGTACCCGTCTCCGATCCCCAGGCCCGGCGCGTCGAGAACCGGATCGCCGGCGCGGACGTGAATCCTTACCTCGCGATTGCCACCTCCCTGGCCTGTGGCTATCTGGGGATGAAACACGGACTTCGTCCGAGCAAGCCCGTGGACGGGGATGCCTACAATCTTCCGTTCAGCCTGCCGCGGGACCTGGAGACAGGAATGGCGCGGCTGCGGGAGTGCGACGAACTGATCGAAGTGCTGGGCGAACTCTTCGTGGATAGCTTCTGCGCCGTCAAGGAGGCGGAGTACGAGACATTCTTCCAGGTGATCAGCCCGTGGGAGCGGGAATTCCTGCTCCTCAACGTTTGAGGCGGAGGCCCTGCCGACGATGCATCGAGGACCGAATCGATGACTGAACATGCATTGATGGACACCAGACGCCTGCAGGCCATGGACGCCGCTCACTACCTGCATCCGTTCACGGACTTCAAACAGCTCAACCGCAAGGGCACCCGCGTCATCACCCGGGCCGAGGGCATCTATCTCTGGGACTCGGACGGCAATCGCATCCTCGACGGCATGGCGGGGCTGTGGTGCGTCAATCTGGGCTACGGCAGGCAGGAACTGGCGGACGCCGCCTACGCCCAGATGCTGGAGCTGCCTTATTACAACAGCTTCTTCCAGACCACCACGCCTGCGACTATCCAGCTGGCCGGATTGCTGGCGGAAGTGACGCCGGATGGTCTGGAGCATGTTTTCTTCACCGGCTCCGGTTCCGAAGCCAACGATACCGTGGTGCGGATGGTGCGCCATTACTGGGCGTCCCGGGGCCAGCCCGACAAGACGATCCTGATCAGCCGCGAGAACGCCTATCACGGCAGCACCATGGCCGGGGCCAGTCTCGGCGGCATGAAACCCATGCACGCCCAGGGCGGCCTCCCCATCCCTGGCATCGTCCATATCGAACAACCCTACTGGTTCCAGAACGGCGCCGGCATGAGCCGGGAGGAATACGGGATCAAGGCGGCAAGAGCGCTGGAAACAAAGATCGACGAACTGGGCGAGGCCCGGGTCGCGGCGTTTATCGCCGAGCCCATCCAGGGGGCCGGCGGGGTCATCATCCCGCCGGACAGCTACTGGCCGGAAGTCAGCCGCATCTGCCGCGAGCGGGAGATCCTGCTGGTGGCGGATGAAGTGATCTGCGGCTTCGGCCGCACCGGAAACTGGTTCGGCTCGCAAACCTACGACCTCAAACCCGATCTGATGCCCATCGCCAAGGGCATGAGTTCCGGTTATCTGCCGATCGGTGGCGTCATGGTGGCCGACCGCGTGGCCGAGGTGCTGATCGAACAAGGCGGCGAATTCAACCATGGTTTTACCTACTCGGGCCATCCGACCTGCTGTGCGGTGGCCATGCGCAATATCGAGATTCTCAGGGACGAGCACGTCATCGAGCACGTCCGTGACGTGGCCGCGCCCCACCTGGCGAGACGCTGGGCGGAGCTGGCCGACCATCCGCTGGTCGGCGAGGCACGCTGCAAGGGGCTGTTGGGCGCGCTCGAACTGGTGCGGGACAAGGCATCCGGCGAGCGCTTTCCGGAGCCGGGCAAGACCGGCACTATTTGTCGTGACATTTGCTTCGGAAATGGCATCATCATGAGGGCGGTGCGGGATACCATGATCATCTCGCCGCCGCTGGTGATCACGACGGAACAGATCGACGAACTGGTGGCCCTCGCTCACAAGTGTCTGGATCAGACCGCCACTGCGCTCGGCGTCGCTTGAGCGCCGGATCAGGAGAAGCAGCCGCAGCAAGGCGGGTGCGCGATCGAGAATCAAGAGGACCAGGCATTCCGCAGAGATGCCGGACATTTTTCAGGAGAACCAGGGGAATGACAATGAATCCATTGCAACGTATCTATCGGACCGCACTGCTGGCCGGTGGTCTGGCCCTCGTGGTCGGCTGCGGGCAGAAAGCCGAGGAAGAAGCGGCACCGGCAGCCGGCGAAGGAACAGTGGCGGTCGAGGTCGAGGCCGAGGAGCCTGTCCTCAACGTCTACAACTGGTCGGATTACATCGCCGAGGACACCATTGCGAATTTCGAGGAGCGCACCGGCATCACGGTCAATTACGATGTGTTCGACTCCAACGAAGTCGTGGAGGCCAAGCTGTTGGCCGGCAACACCGGCTACGACATCGTCGTGCCCACGGCATCGTTTCTGGAGCGCCAGATCAAGGCCGGCGTGTTCCAGAAACTGGACCGGGAAAAATTGAGCAACTGGGGCAACCTGGACGAGGACATCATGGCCAGAGTGGCCAAGCACGACCCGGGTAACCAGTACTCAGCCGTCTACATGTGGGGGACGACGGGCATCGGCTACAACGAAGGCAAGGTCGCCGAGGTTTTACCGGATGCGCCGGTTGACAGCTGGCAAGCCCTGTTTGATCCCGAGGTGATCTCGAAGCTCTCGGAATGCGGTGTGACCCTGCTGGACGCACCGACCGAGGTCGTCAGCGCCGTGCTTGCTTACCTGGGACGCGACCCGAACAGCGAAGCGGCCGAGGATCTGGCGGCGGCCGAGGAAGTGCTGATGAGTATCCGGCCCCATATCCGGTACATCCATTCATCCCAGCAGATCAATGACCTCGCCAACGGCGAGATCTGCGTGGCCATGGGCTGGAGCGGCGACATGATGATCGCCGCCGACCGCGCCAGCGAGGCAGAGAGCGGTATCGAGATCGCCTACAGCATCCCCAAAGAAGGCACGGTGATCTGGTTCGACATGCTGGCGGTCCCGTCGGACGCGCCGCATCCGAACAATGCCCACCTTTTCATCAATTATCTTCTCGAGCCCGAGGTGATCGCGGCGGTATCGAACTACGTGTTCTACGCGAATCCGAATGCCGCTTCGGTGGAGTTCGTAGAGGCTGAGATCCTGGAGGATCCGGGCATCTATCCGCCTCCGGAGGTGAAGGCCAAACTGTATCCGGATCTGGCCCACAGCGCCGAGTACACCCGCAATCTCACCCGGACCTGGACCCGCTTCAAGACCGGCCAGTAGGGCTCCACTCTGAGGCGCGGCGGCCGGCGCGGATGCCGGTCGCCGCCCCTGGTCGAGGTGACCATGGCAGAGCCGTCAAAGGCCCCGGCCGAATTCCAGCCGTGGCGCGACCCCAGCGAGACGCCCTACGTCAAGATCGACAGGGTGACCAAGAAGTTCGGCGATTTCGTCGCCGTCTATGAACTCTCGCTCGATATCTACCGCAAGGAGCTGTTCTGCCTGCTGGGCGCCTCCGGCTGCGGCAAGAGCACCCTGCTGCGGATGCTGGCCGGTTTCGAGCAGGCGAGCAGCGGCCGCATCCTGATCGACGGCGTCGATATGGCGGACATCCCGCCCTACGAGCGGCCCGTCAACATGATGTTCCAGTCCTACGCCCTGTTCCCTCATATGAACGTGGAGCAGAACGTGGCCTTCGGTCTCAAGCAGGAAAAGCTGCCTGCAAGCGTGGTGCGTGAGCGCACCACAGAGATGCTCGAACTGGTCAAGCTCGGACAGTTCGCCAGGCGCAAACCGCATCAGCTGTCCGGCGGTCAGCGCCAGCGGGTGGCCCTGGCGCGGAGCCTGGTCAAGAAGCCGAAGCTCCTGCTGCTGGACGAGCCGCTCGCGGCCCTGGACAAGAAGCTGAGAGAACACACCCAATTCGAGCTGATGAACATCCAGGAACAGGTCGGCGTGACCTTCATCGTCGTCACCCACGACCAGCAGGAAGCCATGACCCTGGCGACCCGTATCGGGGTCATGGACGAGGGCGAACTGATCCAGGTCGGCACACCCACCGACATCTACGAATTCCCCCAGACCCGCTTCGTCGCAGACTTCATCGGCTCGGTGAACATCTTCGCCGGCAAGCTGGTCGTCGACGAGCCGGATCACGTCGTGATCCACTCGCCGGAGGCCGGGGCTGATATCTTCGTCAACCATGGCGTCAGCGCGAGCCCGGACGCTGACGTCTGGGCGGCCATCCGCCCGGAGAAGATCCATGTCACGCGGGAAGATCCGGGACAGCCACAGAACTGCATCACGGGGATCGTCGACGAAGTGGCCTACATGGGTGATTTCTCGGTCTATCTGGTCAAACTCGAGACCGGCAAGATCGTCCGCATCACGCAGCCGAACCTGCTGCGCGGCAACCCGGAGCGTATCCTCTGGGACGAGCGGGTCTTCGTGCATTGGGACGCCTCCAGCCCGGTGGTGGTGACCAAGTGAGTACCCGCGGCGCGCCCGCTCTGACCCGAGGCGTCAGCCGAATTACGAGTACCGCCGTGAAGCGCCTCACGGCGCTACGGGGGTCGGTCGTCT
>CBDTYJ010000040.1:0-14322 GCA_965364575.1 uncultured Gammaproteobacteria bacterium | reverse complement strand
CCGAGGGAGTCTGGATCGAGCTCGCGCCGCCGTTCGGACTGGCCGAAGAATATCTGGCCTACACGGAAGCGATGATCGAATGCGACCCGCTGAACTTTTACTATTATTACTCGGCCGGCCTGTCCGCGCTCTGGGCCGGACGCAAGGACGAGGCCGTCGAACTGGCGCTTCGCGGACTGGACGTCGCGCCGGATGATCCGTTTCTCGAGGCCGGTCTGGTGGCGGCCTTGCTGGCCCAACAGCGCTATGACGAGGCGCGGGAGCGCGCGGCCAGCCGCGATCTCTGGAACCGCGATCTGAAACTCGCTCTGGTGGATGCGGCAAGCGGCGACCTGAAGCGCGCCCGCGAACGGGCCGCGGAGGTCATCGCCGAGTCCGGGCCGTGGCTCAGGATGTTCCACACGCTACAAGTCTCGGCAGTTACCGGGCAGCGGCAGGCGGCCAACGAGGCGGCGGCCTGGTTCGATCGGCTGCCCATGGGTCCGATGATGCTGATGGGCGCCGTCAGCGAGTGCCTCTGCGGCGCGCCCTTCGATCTGGAGGTGACACCCGTATTGAAACAGCGGCTGGAGGAAGCCGATGTACAGTGGCCGCCGACCAAGATCATCGATTATCCGGCCATGCGGCGATGATCGACCGCGCGGTCCACCGGCATATCGGTTTCTGTCATCCCTGGATCTGAACCGGGCACTTGCGGCCCGCGCGCTCCGCCCCGGTCGTCTGCGGCTAGGCGACCGGCAGCACGTACAGGGTGACGGCGAGAAAATGGCAGACACCACCGCCGAGCACGAAGAGATGCCAGATGGCGTGGTTGAACGGCAGCCGGGTCGCTGCGTAAAACAACGCGCCAACGGTATAGCTGATGCCGCCCGCCACGACCCAGTTCATCGCGTCAGAGCCGATCGCTGCCGACAACTGGGGCGCGGCGACTACCACCAGCCAGCCCATGGCCAGGTAGCTGAACAGCGACAATTTCGGATAGCGGTGCCTTAGCCATAGTTTGGTGATGATCCCGGCCGTGGCCAGCGCCCAGATGGCGCCAAACAGCCACCAGCCGGTGCCGTCCCGCATGGCGACCAGCACGAACGGCGTATAGGTACCGGCGATCAGCAGATAGATGGCGCAATGGTCCAGCAGCTTGAACAGATGTTTCCGCGGTGACGCCGGCCAGGCGTGATAGAGCGTCGACGCCAGGAACAGGGCGATCAGGCTCGCCCCGTAGACGCTGCTGGCGACGATGCGCCAGGGATCGGCGGCGGCGATCGACAGGAACAGCATCCAGGACAGGCCGGCGATGCTCAGGATCACTCCGGCACCGTGCGTGATGGCGTGGACCAGTTCTTCGGCCAGCGTGTATTCAGCCTGGTTTTTGAGCATAGGGGGATGACCGGTAGGCGGGCCCGCCAGGATGGCAAGTTTGAGCGCTTCCCTTGTGCATGATACGTGAGGTGTCCGCCCGAGGCGTCATGTTTGTGTTCGGGCAAGGATTGCTCTTCCGTGGGCCCGCTCGGGAAAATAATCATGACGCCCTTGTTGACATTACCCGCGACTGGACTGCACCACTATCACCACACCGAACAGGGTGACGAACATGCCGGCAAGCTGCGCGCCGACCAGCGTCTCATCCAAAAGCCACCAGCCCAGGACAGTGGCGAAAACCGGGGTCACATAGGCGATGGTCGACAGCCGTGCGGGCGTGGTGTGGCGGATCAGCCAGACGTAGGTGCCGTAAGCGAGACAGGAGCCGAACAGGGTCAGATAGACCAGACCCGTGACGCCCGTGATGCTCCAGCTGACCCGGCTGGCCTCCCCCGCGGCGAGACCCATGGCCAGCAGGATCAGGCCGCCGATCAGCATCTGCCATCCGGCGAACATCAGCGGTGGCAGGTCCAGACCGGCGTTGCGCCCGTATATCGTTCCGCCGCACCAGAACAGTGACGAGGCCAGTACCGCGGCCATGGGGACAAGCATCCCGACCTGCCCCGGGCCCTGGGGCAGCATCAGCAGGGCGACGCCGACGAAGCCGACGGCGATGCCGAGCCAGGTGCCGCGGCTCAGGGGCGTGCCCTTGGGGCCAAGGCTGCCGAACCAGGCCATCCACAGGGCAGAGCTGGCGATCAGCAGCGCCGCCTGGTTTGACGGCACCCACTGCTCGGCCCAGGTGACCGCGCCGTTGCCGACGGTGACCAGGGCGATCCCCATGACCGTGATGACCCACCACTCCCGCCCCAGGCGGGGGATCGAAGCACCGCGAAGCATAGAGACGGCGATGAGCAGGAGGCCGGCCACCGTGAAGCGGATGCCGGCGAGCAGTCCCGGCGGGATGTCCATGACCGCAACCCGGATCGCCAGGTAGGTGGAACTCCATACGCCATAGACCACCGCCCAGGCGGCGACAAGCTGCAATGGCGTGGCGGCTGGCAGGTTCACATGCGGGAGACTCTTGCGGGAGATCAGCTTGCGCGGCGTGTTGCCGAGCGGTACATCCACCAGCCGAGCGCTGCGACCACGATCAGCCCCGGACTGCCACCCAAGGGTTCGTGGGCGACGGCCAGTACGCCAGCGTCCCCGCTCAGCACGATGGGGATGGCGAGGAAGATACCGACCAGCGCCTCGCCGGTGATCAGGCCGGCTGCGGTCAGCATGCCGATGCGCGCATTACGCTCCCGCAAATCCGGGTCCGACACCCGCGCATTCCAGCGCTCGGCCGCGGCGGCGACCAGGCCGCCGGCGAAGATCGGCACCGACAATTCCAGCGGCAGATAGATCCCGACCGCCACCGCCAGCACCGGTGCATGCCACTTCGTCTCGCGTTTCTTCAGATATTCATCCAGCGCGATAATCACCGCGCCGATACCGACGCCGATGGCCACCATGTTCCAGGGCAGCCCCTCGCCGAAGACGCCCTTCGCCACCGAGGCCATCAGCATGGCCTGGGGGGCGAGCAACGCGTTGGGGTGGGCTTCGGTCGGGGCACCCATGCCGTAAGCCTGCAACAACAGATTGAGGATCGGCGCCATCACGAGCACCGCCGAGATCACGCCGACGCCCTGCATGACCTGCTGTTTCCAGGGCGTGGCGCCGACGATGTAGCCGGCCTTGAGGTCTTGCAGATTGTCGCCGGCGATCGCGGCCGCGGAGCACACGACGGCGCCGATCATGATCGCGGCGGCGGGACCCACTGTGGAGCCGTTGCCTTCCGGCCCCATCAGCCACAGCAACACCAGCGAAGAGAACAGGATGGTGGCGATAGTGATGCCCGAGATGGGATTGTTCGAGGAGCCGACAAGACCCGCCATGTAGGCGGCGACCGAGGAGAACAGGAACCCGGCTACCACCATGATCAGGGTCATCGGCAGGCTGACCCCGAGGCCGATGCTGTCGCTGATGTTGTTATAGAGGAAGAAGATCGGGATCACGAACAGCGCGATGCCGGCCAGCACGAACTGCATCGGGGTGTCGCGCTCCGTGTGGTGGACCACCGTGCCGGACCCGGCGGACATCTGCCTGAGTCCGCTGCGCACGCCGGAGACCAGCGAGCCGCGCATGGAGATCAATGCCCAGATACCACCGATCAGCATCGCGCCGACGCCGAGGTAGCGGATCTGCGAGGTCCAGATCTGGAACGCCACGTCGGTGGCGCTGGCGCCTTCGGTCATCATCTGGACCAGCACCGGATCGGTCTCCAGATACAGGCTGCTGTAGATCGGGATCGCGATGAACCAGGAGATGGCGCCGCCGGCGCAGACCAGGGTGGCGATATTGAGGCCGACGATGTAGCCGACGCTGAGCAGGGCCGGGGACAGATTGGTGCCGATGTAGGCGATCCCGTTGCCGGCGAAGGTGGCGGCCTGTGCGGTCTCGCTCCAAAGCCGCAGACCCGAGGCCGCCAGTTTGGTGACGGCCCCGGCCAGCGCGGCGAACGCCAGCTGGACCACGCCGCTCTTGGGGTCGTCGCCCACCTTGAGCACTTCGGCCGTGGCCTTGCCTTCCGGGAAAGCCAGTCCTTCCTCGACGATCAGCGAGCGGCGCAGAGGGATGGTGAACAGCACGCCGAGCAGGCCGCCGAGCCCGGCGATGACCGACACCCACCAGTAGTCGAATACATCCCAGTAGCCGAGCAGCACCAGGGCCGGGATGGTGAAGATGACGCCCGCGGCCACCGACTCGCCAGCCGAGGCCGCGGTCTGGACGATGTTGTTCTCGAGGATGTTGGATTCCCGGAACAGGCTGAGGATGCCCATGGAGATCACCGCCGCCGGGATCGAGGCGGAGACGGTCATGCCGGCGAAGAGCCCCAGATAGGCATTGGCGCCGGCCAGGATCATGGACAGGATGATGCCCAGGACGATGGCCTTGACGGTCAGTTGCGGCAGCGGCGCGGCCTCATTCATGGGAGCTTCTCCGGATAGACCGAAAGAGCCCGGCCGGAGCCGGGCTCGATTATCCTCACCAGCCGCAGGCCTTGCCGGCGTTCCGTTCTTTGAGCCAGCCCATCAGCGGCGCGAAGTAGTCGATGATCGCCGAGGCGTCCATCTCACGGGTGCCGATGGCGGCTTCCAGCGTGTCCTGCCAGGGCTGACTGGTGCCATAGCCCATCATGGTCCAGAGTTTTTCACCCGCTTCCTTGCTGCCGTAGATCGAGCAACTGTAAAGAGGCCCCTGGTGGCCCGCCGCATCGCACAGGGCCTTGTGGAACTGGAACTGGAGGATGTGAGCCAGGAAGTAGCGCGTATAGGGCGTGTTGCCCGGCACGTGATATTTGGCGCCCGGGTCGAAGTCGTCCTCGCTGCGCTCCACCGGCGGCGCGATGCCCTGATAGCGGGTGCGCAGTTCCCACCATGCTGCGTTGTAGTCCTCGGGCGCGATGGCGCCCGAGAACACGCCCCAGCGCCACTGATCCACCAGCTTGGCGAAGGGCAGGAAAGCGATCTTGTTCAGGGCCAGGCGCATCTGCTGGTTGATGACCGACTCCTCGCTCTCGGGCTGGGCCGGTATCAGGCCGATGCCGGCGTAATAGCCCGGGGTCATGGACAGGTTGAGGGTATCGCCGATGCCCTCGTGGAAGCCGTCGTGGGCGCCTTTGCGGAACAGGTTCGGCAAGTGGTTATAGGCCAGGTAGTAATAGATGTGGCCGAGCTCGTGGTGGACGGTCTCGAACTCTTCCTTGGTGGGGACGATGCACTGCTTGATGCGGACGTCGTTCTCCGCCGGGTTCATGTTCCAGGCGCTGGCGTGGCAGACCACCTCCCGGTCCCGCGGCTTGGTCAGCATCGAGCGTTCCCAGAAGGTCTCCGGCAGTGCCGGCATGCCCAGAGAGGTAAAGAAGCCCTCGGCGGCCCGGGTCATGCGTTCAGCGTCGTAGTCCCTCCCCTTGAGAGCCGCCGTGACATCCAGATTGGTGATCCCCGGATAGGGTTCGACCAGATCGTAGATCTCGTCCCACTGCTGGGACCACATGTTGCCCAGCAGATGGGCCGGGATCGGATCGTCCCCGGATACCCGGTCGGCGCCGTATTGCCGGACCAGTTCGTCCCGGACGTAGCAGTGGAGTTCCTTGTAGAGAGGCTTGACCTGTCCCCACAGCCGCTCCACCTCGTCCTCGAACTGGCTCGGGCTCATGTCATAGCCGGAGCGCCACATCTCACCCATGTCGTTGTAGCCGAGCTCGCGGGCCCCCTCGGTGGTCAGTTCCGCAAAGCGGCGGTAGTCATCGCGCATGACCGGCGAGATCGTGCGCCATCCGGCCCAGGCCTCCAGCTGCTCGTCGTAGTCCCTGGAGTTGGCGAGGACCGCGGAAAGCTGCTGCAGCGTTCGGCAGGAGTCCGGGCCGTCCGGGCAGTACTTGCCGGCGCCATAGAGACCCTCCATCCGGCTCTGGATCTCGGCGGTCTCCAGCAGCCGGTCCGGATCCGAGGGCACCGACATGTGCTCGGGCATGTAATCCGAGCGTCGCAGCATGGTCATCAGGCGGGCGGTCTCCGGGTCCATCTCGCTGTCGGCATAGGCCTTGGAATCGGCGATGAGCCCGGCCATCAGCTCGCCGACCCGGGCATTGGCCCGGGACGCCAGCATTGCGGTGTCTTCGTTGATGTAGGTGACGCTCACCCAGGAGGCGGCGCCCTGCTCCAGGTCCAGATCGTCGATCTCTGCGTTGGCCCGGGCGATGAAGTCGCGGGCCGTCTCCGCCGGGGCCCCGGAAGCCGTCTGTCCGGTCACCGCCGGGGTGGCGTCAGCCGGAGCGCCGGACCGGGGTTCGTCGCTGCGGCCGCAGCCGCCGGATGCCATGGCCGCTACCATGAGGGCGACCAGCGATAGCGTGAATCTCATGAATAATCAGCCTCTTCTGGGCAGGCGACCGTTCAAGGGCCGGGTAAACCAAGCATTTTACGCCCACCGGCCCACCGCGTCGCGGGGGCGCCTCCCGGATTGAAAGCAGGGACGCTACCGGGGCTGGTGGGGACCCGGACCCGACCGCTACTTCACGCCATGGGTCAGCTTGTGGATAGGCCTGGCGAAGACCAGGAGCAGCAGGCCGGCCCCGACCGTGCTCATGACGACCTGAAGATACAGGCCAGGCATCTGGTCCACGGCATCGGCCTTGAATTCGCCGGCCAGTAGACCCGCGATCAGATTGCCCAGGGACGCGGCCAGGAACCAGATGCCCATCATCTGGCCCACAAAACGCTTCGGCGCCAGCTTGGTCACCGAGCTCAAACCGACCGGGCTCAGGCACAGCTCGCCGTAGGTATGGAGCAGATAGGTCGTGATCAGCCAGGTGGGCGCCGCCGAACCCCCATCGGCGACCAGCCTTGCTGCGAAGAACATGACCAGGAAGCCGGAGCCCAGGATCATCAGTCCCAGCGCGAACTTGGCCGGGATGGAAGGCTCCAGATGACGCCGGGCCAGCCAGACCCACGCGCTGGCGAATACTGGCGCGAAGACGATGATGAACACGGCGTTAAGGGACTGGAACCAGCCTGCGGGGATGGTGAAGTCGAAAGCATCGAGAACCCGGTCCGTATAGCGCTCGGCGAACAGGTTCAGCGAGGAACCAGCCTGTTCGAACCCTGACCAGAACATGGCGGCGGCCAGGAACAGGATCAGGATGACGAACACCCTGCCCTTCTCGGTTCCGTCCAGCCCTGCGAACAGGAACAGATAGGCGAAGTACAGCCCCGCCAGACCGAGGATCACGCCGGTGCCCCAGCTGGCCAGCGCCACCGGGTCGAAGCTGATGCCGCCGGTCAGCCCGAGGCCGACCACCAGCACGATCGCGGCCACGCCGATCCACATGGCGATCCAGTGCTGGCGATTCTCCTCGGCGGTGATCTCGTGCCCTTTTTCATGGGCCTGAGGCTTGAGACCGGCGTCGCCGAGATGCTTTGCCGTCAGGCGGAACTGGATCAGTCCCAGCACCATGCCGACGCCGGCCGCGGCAAAGCCGTAATGCCAGTTGACGTTCTCACCGAGGGTGCTGCAGACCAGCGGGCCTATGGCGGCGCCCACGTTGATACCCATGTAGAAGATGGTGAATCCGGCATCCCGGCGGGCGCCACCCTCCGGATAGAGATCAGCGACAATCGCGCTGATGTTTGGCTTGAGCAGACCGGTACCCAGGACCACCAATACCAGCCCGAGGAAGAAGGCCTGCACCGAGGGGATGGCCAGCACGAAATGGCCGCTGGCGATGATGATGCCGCCGAACCACACTGCTTTCTGTGCGCCGAGCAGGCGGTCCGCGATCCAGCCGCCGGGCAGCGCTACGAGATAGACCGCTGCGGTATAGAGTCCGTAGATCGCCGTCGCGGTCTCGTCCGAGAAACCCAGCCCGCCATCGGCGACGGCGTCGACCATGAACAGCACCAGCAGCGCGCGCATGCCGTAGTAGCTGAACCGCTCCCACATCTCGGTAAAGAACAGGGTCATCAGACCCCGCGGATGGGTGGCCTTCCTGGGTCCGGGGGTGACGGCCGGTTCGACGACGGTTTCGGTCATGAAGGCGCTCCGCGCTCAGATCACCAAGGCGTACGGTTTACGGGCTCGGGCGCGCCGAGTCAAATACGCTGTCCGGATGGTGCGTTGCATCGAGCGCCGCACGGTCATTCCGCCGGGGCCGGATTCCGGGCCGTCGGCATGTGGCGGGCCAGGAACTCCTCGAGGACCTCGAAAAAGGCGATGCGGTTGGCTTCCTTGATCAGGCCGTGGCCCTCGAACCGCCGTTCGAACTGTTCGAATTCCTTGCCGTGCTTCTTCAGCTGGCGGGTCAGGAGGCGGTAATGGCGGATGTCGACCTGGCCGTCCACCTGCCCGTGGGCCACCAGCAACGGTGCCTTGATGTTTTCGATATGGTTGATGGGTGACGTGGTCTCGAACAAGGCCGGATCGGCTTCGGGATCGCCGAACGTGTCGATAAAGCTCTGCCGGGCGTCCCCGCTGAAGCGCAGCCGGTCGTTCCGATACATCAGCATGCGGTCGCTGATACCCGCGAAGCTGACGCCGCAGCGGTAGAGTTCCGGCGTCTTGATCAACCCCATCAGGGCCGCGTAGCCCCCGTAGCTGGAGCCGAATATGCAGATCTGATCGGGGTCGGCGCGGCCATCGGCCACCGCCCATGCCACGGCGTCGCTGAGGTCATCCTGCATGGCGAGGCCCCATTGACCATAGCCCGCCCGCTCGAAGGCCTTTCCATAGCCGCCGGAGCCGCGGAAATTCACCTGCAACACGCCGTAGCCCCGGCTAGCCAGAAACTGGACCCGTGAATCGAAGCCCCAGACGTCGCGCACCCCGAATGGCCCGCCATGGGGCATCAGGATCATGGGTGCGGCACCCCCCGGGTGATCGACCGGGGGCGTGTAATAGCCATCCAGCGCCAGACCGTCCCTGGCCGCGAACGATACGGGCTCCATGCTCGATAACTGCTGGCGATGCAGCCAGGGAGCAACTGCGCCCAGGAAGTGAAGCCGCCCGGATCGTGGTTCGAAAATGAAGAATGCGCCCGGGTTACGGTCGCTGCTGGCCCGCACGAGCAGCCGGGTCATCTCGTCGTCCCAGCCGACGATGGCGTTGAAGGTGATCGGCAGCAAGGCATCGATCCGGTCGTAATGGAGCTGCCAGGCAGGGTCCAGCACGACACGCTTCGGCAAGTCTGCCATGTAGCTGACCTCGAGAGCGCGTCCGTCCGCGTCCTGGAGCAGCGTTCCGCTCACGTCATAGCGCGGATCGGCAACCACCGGCTCCCCCGGCCGCCCCGATTCCGGATCGATCCGGTACAGCGCTACCCGATCGGTCCCGGGCGTCAAAACCCAAAGATGCCGGTCGTCCCGGTCGAACCCCTGAAAATCGGAGGACCCGATCTCCAGTTCGAGGACGGTTCTCCAGTCGCTGTTCTCCGTTTCGCGATAGCGTAGAGCGAGTTGGCCCGGCCCGGCCTCCTGGCCGGCCTTCATCGAGGCGCGGATCCGTCGCTCGTGGTCCGCATACCAGCCGATGATCCCGGCTTGCGGCCCGGCTTCCGGCCTGAGCAGACCGTTTTCCACGTTCAGCCATGCCGCTTTCGGAAAAGGTCGCCCTCTGTCATAGAGCCAGAGCAGTACGTCGCCGCTGCGCCGCGCCGGAGCGTGGGCCAGCCGGAACCCGCTCGGTAAGTCCATTCGCCTGACGTCGGCAGTCGTCCTGTGGACTGCGAACAGCCCCGAGACTGTCTGTATGCCTCGCGGCTCGTCCCGACCGGTGATGCGCTGGAACAGGATGATCGAGGATGTCGCCCACAGGTGAAAACCGACGTCTTGCCGGAAGCGGTAGTCGGTCAGCGTGCGTGTCGGCATCGAGCCGTCAGTCGGTCTGATGACGAGATTGTCGGCGCCTGCAAGCCCGTCCTGACGCACGACGGCAGACACATAGCGGCCATCAGGCGACAGCCGGACATTCCTGAGCTCCGGGCCACGGAAAAAATCTGCTGCGGTCGGGCTCCTGGCCTCGGCTGCGGCGGCTGTCGAAAAGACAGACCAGGCCGCCATTACAAGAATGGTGCGGAACCGTTTCCGGTTTCTGATCCGGCGGAACCGCCGGGCGCCGGGGCCTGGTGGCGGTGTTCTTTTGGTTCGCCGGTACATCAGCGCGAAGCTTAGCACCCGCGCCGGCTCGCCTCTTGCCCGATGTGCTGAACCGGGGAGCCCCTCGTCTCCTAGTCGCTGGCGGCAACACTCTCCGGGGCCGGATTCATCGATGTGGGCATATGGCGCGCCAGGAAATCCTCCATGGCGGAGTAGAGCTCGATCTGGTTTTGTTCTTTGAAGAAGCCGTGCCCTTCGAAGCGCTTGACCAGCGTCTGGTGGGTCTTGTTGCCGGCCTTCAGGGCCCGGACCAGCGGGCGGTACTGGCCATCGATATCGACGCGGCCGTCGAGCCGGCCGTGGATGACCATCACCGGGGCCTGGATGCGGTCGACGAAATTGATCGGGGAAGTATCCCGGAACCTGACCGCGTCAGCCTTCGGGTCACCCATATGGGTCGCCCACCAGTTGCGGCTGATGCCTTCGGTGCGGCCATAGGGCTGGATCGCCGTCGTGAATCGATAGAGTCTCGGCAGATCCACAACCCCCACATAGTTGATGCCGACGCGGTAGAGCTCCGGCGTTTTTACCAGGCCCATCATGGCAGCGTAGCCGCCATAGCTGGCCCCGTAGATTCCGACCTTGTCGGGGTCGGCGATGCCCGCCTCGATCGCCCACTTCGCGGCGTCTGTCAGGTCGTCCTGCATCTCCAGTCCCCAGCGCTTGAATCCGGCCGACTCGAAACCGAACCCGTATCCGCCGGAGCCACGGTAGTTGACCTGGAGCACGGCATAGCCCCGGCTGGCAAGGAATTGCACTTCCGGGTTGAAGCCCCAGACGTCGCGGATACCGAACGGCCCGCCGTGGGGATGGACGATCAGGGGTACGGGTCCTTCGGCCCGACCCGGCGGGCGCGTCAGGTAGGCGTGGATCTTCAGGCCGTCCCGGGCCTCGAAAGTGACGGCTTCCATGGCGCTCATGCGGGCGGGATCGATCCAGGGTCGAGGTTTGAGGAGTTGCTTGAGGGTGCCGGCTTCCCGGTCGAAGAAGTAATAGCTCCCCGGGTCGCGATCGCTCCATGCATGGACCAGGAACCTGGCCCACTCCTGGTCCCAATCCACGAAGTCGTTATGGGTGTCCGGCAGCGCGGCGTCGATGGCCTTTTGCAGGGCCTTCCAGTCTTCGTTGAGAAACACCTTGCTGCGGGTCTCCGAGGCGTATTCGAAATACAGCGGTGTCCCATCCCGGGCGCTGGAGAACCGGCCGCGCATCTGTCCCTCTTCGAAGACCAGGCCCGCCAGATCGTAGACCGGGTCCGACGCTACGGCAGAGCCGAACTCGCCGGTCTCAGGGTCCAGACGATACAGGGCCAGGCGATCGCTCCTGGCACGGGCGGTCACCCACAGATGGCGGTTGTCCGAATCGAAGCCGTGAACCTGGATCAGGGTCTTCTCGTCAAAACTCCTGACCCGCCGCCACGGCGTGTCTTCATCCGGGCGATAGGCGAGCTCCAGTTCGAGATCGTCCCGATTCTCGCCCAGACCGATGGCGGCCCTGACCTTCCCCTCGTGGTCGGCGGTCCACTGAAAAAAACGCCCCTCGCTGTCGGCGGCTGGTGTCATGCGCCCGGTCTTCAGGTCGAGGCGAAAGGCGTCCGGGAAGACGAAGGAATCGAGCCTTGCAACGAGGACGTGGCCGGGATCGCCGGGCAGGCTATCCAGAAAGCGCAGATCTTCCCGGAGACCGGTGCCGATGCTCGCTCGATTCGAACTGCTGACCGAACCTTTGGATCGGCGTCGATCATTGTCGAACGGCTGGTGCAGGACGCGCCCGCCCTTCCCGTCGTGACGCACGCTGTAGAAGCCTACATACTCGAAACCGCGATCGACGTCCTCGTAATCCCGGTCGACCTTGAAAAACAGCCGTCCCCCCGGCGCCCAGTCATACCAGCGGATGTCCTCGTTCTCGAACGACGTGACCAGACGCGCTTCGTTCCATTTGCCCACTTCCATCACCACCAGGTTGCGGGCGGTGGGATGCTTCTCGGTGCGAGTAATGGCGGAGATATAGCGTCCATCCGGCGATATCTGGACGTCATCGAAGGTCGCGTTACGGAATAGATCCTCCAGCGGCACCGGCTCGCCAGCGGCCCAGAGGGATGGCGCGGCGGCCAGCATCGAGAGCAATGCGACGATCGTTCGCATGGGTCCATCATCCATGAGGTCGGAGGTGAGCAGACAAAGATAATGCCGCGATTGGTCGGAATCAACCATCCACAGCTAATGATCGGGACCCCCCGTCAGCTGTTCTGCTGGGATTCCACTTCCCGGTGGCCGGGGACCATGATGCGGGCCATGATGATCCCGCCTTCGTAGAGCAGGTAGACCGGCACCGCCAGCAGAGTCTGGGAGATGACGTCTGGCGGGGTCAGGAACATCCCCACGACGAAGGCGCCGAGCAGCACGTAGGCCCGGTGAGACGCCAGCTTGGCCGGGGTGGTGAACCCCGCCCAAACCATCAGCACGGTGGCGATGGGTACTTCGAATGCGATCCCGAAGGCGAAGAACAATGTCAGGACGAAGTCCAGATAGGCGTTGATGTCGGTCATGACCGATACGCCCTCGGGCGCCACCGCGGTGAAGAACCCGAACATGAGCGGGAACACCAGGTAATAGGCGAAGGCCACGCCGGCGTAGAACAGGATGGCGCTCGTGGTGACCAGCGGCAGGGCCATGCGCTTCTCCTGCTGGTACAGGCCGGGCGCCACGAATGCCCAGATCTGATAGAAGATCCACGGCACGGCGATGAAGATCGCCGCGACCAGCGCCGTCTTGAACGGAGTGAGGAACGGTGACGCCACCTGGGTGGCGATCATGCTGGTGCCTTCGGGCAGCTGGGCCATCAATGGATTGGCGACCAGTTCGAACAGGCGGTCGGCGAACGGTGCCAGTGCCAGGAATATGAGCAGCACGCCGGCAGCGATACGCAGCAGCCGCGTCCTCAGCTCGATGAGATGAGACAGCAGGGTTGCCTCGGCCAGCGGCTTTTCAGAACCGGGTTCCTGGCTCACTGCTCTTCTCTGCGGTTGAGCCGTCTGCGGCGGCCGTCGGTTCCGGGTCGGCGCTTACGGCGTCGGCCGGAGGCTCGGAAGGCTTATCTGCGGGGGCCGGATCCGCTTTGGCGGGAGACGGTTTCGGTCTGGTCGATCGGCTCGCCGGGGTGCCCGGGATCTCGGCGACTTCACGCTCGATCTGCACCCGCAGATTGCGGGCCACGGACCGCGCCCGGCCCATCCATCTGCCCAGCGAACGGACCAGGCCGGGCAGCTTGTCGGGACCCAGCACCAGCAGTGCCAGGGTCATGATAAAAGTGAGTTCCCAGAAGCCGACGTCGAACACGGCTCAGCTACCGTGCTCAGCCCTGGCCCGACGACTGTTTTTCCGAAGCCTTGTTCTCGGCGAAGTCGGCATCCGGCCGATCGTCGCTGCCGGGGATCTGTTTCTTGTCCTGTTCTGCCTCGCCCTCGTCCATGGACTTGCGGAAGCTCTTGACCGCGCCGCCCAGGTCCGAGCCGATCGAGCGCAGGCGCTTGGTGCCGAAGATCAGCACCACGATCAGCAAGATGATCAGCAGCTGCCAGAGACTGATACCACCAAAACCCATTATCGTTTCCTCCGCGGCGGTCCGCCGCAATAAAAGCCGAGGCGGTCAATCATACGCCAAAGACCGCCCCGCGCATCAGGGTTTACCGCGTTTCCGCCGCGTCGGCGGCCTGGTGTTCAGCCAGAAGGTGACCGGGCCGTCATTGACGAGCGCGACCTGCATGTGGGCCCCGAACCGTCCCGTAGCGGTCTTCTCGTGGCGCGACGCCGCCTGACTCGCGAGATAGCCGAACAGTTTCTCCCCCAGTTCCGGCGGCGCGGCGCCGGTAAAGCTCGGCCGGGCGCCCTTGCGGGTATCCGCTGCGAGGGTGAACTGGGGGACCAGCAGCAGCCCACCGCCGATATCCGTCAGCGAGCGATTCATCCGGCCGGCCTCATCGGCGAACACCCGATACCCGAGCAGACGGTCCAGCAGGCGGTCGGCCTGGGCTGGCGTATCGTCGGGCTCGATCCCCACCAGCACCAGCAGACCTCGACCGATGGCGCCGACCTCCTCGCCGTCCACGGTCACGTCCGCTCGAGTTACTCGCTGCAGCAATCCGATCATCAGCATCCCCGGGGTAATGCGGGAACGGCAAGGATAATACGGAGGAGAAGAAAGCATG
>CBDTYJ010000039.1:0-14516 GCA_965364575.1 uncultured Gammaproteobacteria bacterium | reverse complement strand
CGAGATAACGGCGGGCGATGGCACCCGCGGCCACACGCATGACGGTTTCCCGGGCTGACGACCGCCCACCACCGCGATAATCGCGGAAGCCGTACTTCTGGGCATAGGTGTAATCGGCATGGCCGGGCCGGAACACGTCCTTGATCTTTGCGTAATCCCGGGACCGCTGATCCTGGTTCTCGACCAGCAGCCCGATCGGGGCGCCGGTGGTGCGACCCTCGAAGATGCCGGACAGGATGCGGACCTGATCCGGCTCGCGCCGCTGGCTGGTATGGCGGGATTTGCCGGAACGACGCCGTTCCACATCCCTCTGCAGATCCTCCTCGGTCAGGGGCAGCCCCGGCGGACAGCCGTCGACGATACAGCCCAGGGCGGGACCGTGGCTCTCCCCGAAAGAGGTCACTGCAAACAGCTTGCCGAAGGTGTTGCCCGACATATTCAGTCTCCCGGCAGCTGGTCGCGATTGAGCATGAATACACCGGATCCGCCACGTTCGAACTCCAGCCAGGTGAACGGCAGATCCGGATAGGCGTCGATCAGCGCCCCCTCGGCGCTGCCGACTTCGACGATCAGTATGCCGCCGGGCAGCAGGTGATCCCGGGCGCCAGTCAGGATCCTGCGCACCACGTCCAGACCCTCTTCACCAGCCAGCAGCCCGAGGGCCGGCTCGTGTCGGTACTCGGGAGGCAGCGATTCGTATTCGGCGCGCGCCACATAAGGCGGATTGCTGACGATGACGTCGTAGCGCCGGCCATCGAGTCCGTCGTAGAGATCGCCCTGGATCACGCGCACGCGATCGGTCAGATCATGACGCCGGATATTCTCCCGCGCCAGCTCCAGCGCGTCCTCGGACACATCGGACGCGTCCACCTCGCAGCATGGCAGATAGTGGGCGCAGGCCACCGCGATACAGCCGCTGCCGGTGCACAGATCCAGCACCCGTCTGACCTGACTCGATTCGGCCCAGGGAGAAAACCCCTGCTCGATCAGTTCTGCGACAGGCGAACGCGGCACCAGGGCCCGCTCGTCGATGGTGAACGGCAGACCCGCGAACCAGGCTTCTCCGGTGAGATACGCGGCAGGACGGCGCTCGCTCACCCGCCGGTCGATCAGCGCCGCCAGACGCGGCCGCTCATGACCGGTCAGCCTTGCCTGGTAAAACTCCCGGGGCAGCGGCAGCGGCAGGTGCAGCCCGTGGGCCACCAGTAGCAAGGCCTCGTCGATCGGGTCGGCGGTACCGTGACCGTAGTGCAGGCCGGCCGCGGCGAAGCGGCTCGCCCCCCAGCGCACGAAATCGGTCACCGTCTCCAGGCCCTCGGTTTCTTCCATGGTCGCCCTGCATGATGCCGGATCTCGCCCGGCGGACAGTCCCGCATGATACCTGACCACCCTGCCGGGGTGTGGGATAATGACCGGCTATGAAAACCCGCTCCCCTCTGCTGATTTTCGTGCCGGTGGCGGTGTTGGCGGCCCTCGCCGGGATGGGGGTCGCTCACTTCCTGTCCGGGCAACCCCGGGGGGAGACGGCGGAGACGCGCGCGCTGGTCCTGCAGGCGCCGCGCCCGCTGCCGGAATTCCTGCTCACGGACCATCGCCAGCAGCCGTTCGGGCCGGATCGCCTCCAGGGTCACTGGACTCTCCTTTTCTTCGGTTTCACCCATTGCCCCGACGTCTGCCCCACCACTCTCAACACCCTTGCCGGCGTGACCGGCAGGCTGGCGGATCTGCCGCCGGAAACGCGGCCTGCGGTGGTGATGATCTCGGTGGATCCGATGCGCGACACGATTGAAAAGCTGTCCGCTTATGTGCCGTTCTTCGACCCGGATTTTGTCGGCGCCACGGGCGATATGGGCGAGATCCTGACCCTGACTCGCGGGCTCGGCGTGGCGTTCGCCTATCAACCGGCCGGGGACGGCACGGAGTACACCGTGGAGCACACCGCGTCGGTATTCCTGATAGACCCCCGGGGACGGCTGGCGGCCATCTTTAATACTCCGCACCGGGTCGAAGAACTCGACCGCGAATACCGCCAGATCTTGAGGCAACACGGATGACCCGAATTCCGAAAACCACGGCCGGCCTGTTTGCACTGTTAGGGATTCTGGCCCTGCCCGCCTGCGCCCCGGACCCGGCATCCCACTCACCCCGGGTCGTGGATCCCTGGATCCGGCTGGCGCCGCCCGGCGCCGGCATGATGGCCGGCTATCTGGTGCTTGAGAACCCGGGCGAACAGCCGCTCGAGTTGGTGGCGGTGTCGTCCCCGGTCTTCTCCAGCGCCGAGGTCCACCGCACCGAGATCGTCGACGGCGTCGCCCGCATGATCGCGGAACCCGCCCTGGCCGTACCGGCCGGCGGTCGCGCTGTGTTCGAACCTGGGGGGCGGCATCTCATGCTCCACGGGCCGGCTCGGGACCTTGGCGAGGGCGACGAAGTCACGCTGGCACTCGAATTTTCCGACGGCGCCCGCATCGAGGTCCAGGTGCCGGTGCGCCGCGGACCTGAAGGCGGTGCTGCGGGAACCGATCCTCACCATGAACATTGACGCCGGCGCCCCGTGACCGACCGCCTGTTCGTCTGGCTGCAGTATCTGCTCCCGCAGCACGGCCTGTCGCGGCTGGTCCACTGGGCCACCCGCGTCCGCGCGGCCTGGTTCAAAGACCTGGCGATCCGCGGATTCGTCCGGGCTTTCCGCGTGGACATGAGCGAGGCGGCCGAGACGCGGGCGACGGCCTTCCCGACCTTCAATGCCTTCTTCACCCGCGCCCTGACGCCCGGGGCCCGTCCCCTTCCGGCCTCCGATCTGGCGATCGCTTGCCCGGTGGACGGCACCGTCAGCCAGTCCGGGCTCGCAGCGAATGGCCGCTTGCTGCAGGCCAAGGATCGAGACTACGGCCTGGCCGACCTGGTGGGGGATGACGAGCTCGGTGGCCGGTTCGCGGGTGGCAGCTTCGCCACCATCTATCTGGCCCCGTACAACTACCACCGCATCCACATGCCGCTGGATGGGGAGTTGCGGCGCATGCTCTACCTGCCCGGACGGCTGTTCAGCGTCAATGCCGCGACGGTCCGCAGCGTACCGCGCCTGTTTTCCCGTAATGAACGGGTCGTGTGCGAGTTCGACACGGCCGCCGGGCCGATGGCCCTGGTGCTGGTCGGCGCGCTCAACGTGGGAAGTATCGAGACAGTCTGGGCCGGGGAAGTCGCGCCGGGCCGGCCGAGGAGCCGGGCAACAACGGTCTACGGCCCGGGAGACATCAGCCTGGATCGGGGCCAGGAGATGGGTCGATTCAACATGGGGTCCACCGTCATCGCCCTGTTCTCACCGGGCCGCGTCGAGCTGGACCCGGGGCTCATCCCTGAGGCCACGGTCCGCATGGGGCAGACCATGGGACGCCGGCTGGAACCGCCGGGACGCGGATCCGCTGATCAGTCGGCGAGCGCGCCCACGTAAACCGCGGCGATCGCTTCGAATCCGGCCGCGTCCTCGGCGTCGAACCGGCCGGGTATCGGGCTGTCCAGATCCAGCACGCCCAGCAGCGCACCGCCATCGATCAGGGGCACGACCAGTTCCGATCGGGAGTCCGCGTCACAGGGGATGTGCCCGTCGAACTGATCCACGTCCTCGACGATGAGCGTCTGGCGCCGCTCGGCTGCGGTGCCGCATACCCCCCGACCCAGGGCGATCCGGACGCACGCCGGTTTGCCCTGGAAAGGTCCGACCACCAGTTCGCCATCCCGCAGGAAGTAGAAGCCTGCCCAATTCAGTTCCGGCACGGAGTGGAAGATCAGCGACGCCAGGTTGGCCGCGTTGGCCACCGGATCCCTCTCCCCCTGCAGCAGGGCACGGGCCTGGTCCACCAGCGCCCGGTACAGCTCTGGTTTCGACTCGCAGGGTTCTCTGGCCAGATCGAACATGGGCACTCCTCGCCGGGAATCAGGCGCGGCCGGCGTCAAAACTAAGCGTCTGGGAAATATGGTCGCAGCCGGCGAGCCACATGACCAGCCGATCGAAGCCAAGCGCCACCCCTGAACACTCGGGCAGACCCGCCTCCAGAGCCGCCAGCAGCATCCCATCGACCGGCACGGCCGGCAGCCCCTCCAACCGGCGCCGCTGCAGGTCCCGCTCGAACCGCCTGCCCTGCTCGGCCGCGTCGCGCAACTCGAAAAAACCGTTGGCCAGCTCCATACCCCCGAGGAACAGCTCGAACCGCTCGGCCACAGGTGGATCATCCGTCCGGATCCGGGCCAGCGCCGCCTGCTCGGCCGGGAAATCGAATACGAACAGCGGCGAGTCCGCCGGCAGGGCCGGCTCGATGACGCTCGCCAACAGCAGGTCCAGCAACCCGCCCCGGTCGGCTTTCAGTGCCTCCGGCACCGGAACACCGGCATCATCGAGACGCTCGCCGATGGCTTCGCCGCTGGCCACGAACGGATCCAGGTCAGCGTACTGGAGAAACAGCGCCCGGTAGCTCAGACGCGCGGCCGGTCCCGGTTGGCGCAGGCCTACGGCCAGCATCGACACCATCGACTCGACTTCGTCCATCGTCGCATGCATGTCCAGACCGAGCCGGTACCACTCGACCATGGTGAACTCGGGGTTGTGGCGGCGACCTGCTTCGCCGTCCCTGAACACGCGGCAGATCTGATAGATGTCGCCCGCGCCGGCGGCGAGCAGGCGTTTCATGGAAAACTCCGGCGAGGTCTGCAGATAGCGCCGCAGGCCACCGACGCGGGTCTCCATGCTATGCAGACTGGGATCGGTCACGGCGGCCGCGGACAGGACGGGGGTCTCCACCTCCATGACATTGTGGTCGCCGAACCAGTCCCGCAGACGCGCCAGCAACGCCGCTCTGAGGCGGAGCACGTCGAGACCGGCGGAGGGACGCCAGTCCGCCTCCGGCTCGTCCCTCATCCGACCGGCCGGTTTGCCGCCGGGTCAATCCTTGACGCGGGACACATACTCACCAGACCGGGTATCGACGCGGATGACCTCGCCCTGCTCGACGAACAGCGGCACCCGCACCACCGCCCCGGTCTCCAGCTTGGCGGGCTTGACTCCGCCCTGGGCGGTATCACCCCGCACGCCAGGGTCCGTCTCGACGATCTGCAATTCGACGAAATTCGGCGGCGTCACGGACAGCGGAGCGTTGTTCCACAGCGTGATCTGGCACATGTCCTGCTCTTTGAGCCACTGGCGGGCATCGCCCACCGCGGTGGCGTCCGCCGCATGCTGCTCATAGGTGTCGGGCACCATGAAGTGGTAGAACTCACCGTCCGCATACAGGTACTGCATCTCGGTTTCGATCACGTCCGCGGCTTCCACCGACTCGCCGGATTTAAAGGTCTTGTCGACCACTCGGCCGGTCTTCAGATTGCGTATGCGGACGCGGTTGAAGGCCTGCCCTTTGCCGGGCTTGACGAATTCGTTCTCGACGATGACGCAGGGGTCCTTGTCGATCAGGATTTTGAGGCCGGAGCGGAACTCGTTGGTACTATACGAAGCCATCTGTTCACCGAGGTAATGTCAGCGATGCTGACTGTCGAAGACAAATCATCCATCAAGTCGCCCATGATAACCCGCGCAACCCGGCGCAGTCAGCCTGGGGGGTGGCAGAAAGCCCTGGCCGCCGCCGTCACAGACCCGGCCGAGCTCCTGGCGATGCTGGACCTGGACCCGGCGCTGCTGGATGGCGCCCGGCTCGCCGCCCGGGATTTCCGCCTCCGGGTCCCGCGCGGCTTCGTCGCCCGCATGGGGCGCGGGGACCCGGCGGATCCGCTGCTGCGGCAGGTATTGCCGATGGCTGTCGAACTCGACGAGGTGCCGGGCTTCGGATCCGACCCGGTGGGCGACGGCCCGGCAGCGGCGGCGCCCGGGCTGCTGAGCAAATATTCGGGGCGCGCCCTGTTCATCGCCAGCGGCGCCTGTGCCGTCAACTGCCGCTATTGCTTCCGGCGCGAATATCCTTATGGCGAAGGGATCGCCTCGGCAGCAGACTGGATCCCGGCCCTGGATCGGCTGGATCAGCTCGATGGCGTGAACGAACTGATCCTGAGCGGCGGCGACCCGCTGACGCTCAGTGACCTCAGGCTGAACAAACTCACTGCAGCACTGAAGGGCCGACCCGGAATACGCCGCCTGCGCATCCACAGCCGGGTGCCGGTGGTGTTGCCCGAGCGCATCGACCAGGGATTTTTAAGCTGGGTCCGGTCGCTGCCGATACCCCTGGTGATGGTGATACACGCCAACCACGCCAACGAGATCGATACCGGCGTCACGGCAAGCATGGACGCGCTACGCGCCGCCGGCGTGACCTTGCTGAACCAGTCTGTGCTGCTGGCCGGGGTCAACGATCGGGTCGAAGACCTGGCCGATCTGAGTGAGGCGCTGTTCTCCTGCGGAGTGCTGCCCTACTATCTCCATTTGCTCGACCGGGTGCGTGGCGCGGCGCATTTCGACGTGCCGGAGGACCGGGCCAGAACCATCGCCGCCGGGCTGTCAGCCCGCTTGCCCGGATACCTCGTGCCTAAACTGGTCCGGGAGGTGCCGGGAGCGCTCGCCAAGAGCCCGCTGGGTCCGGCGACGGCGGTTGAAGCTGTCAGCCCGGACAGTGCAGTGTAAAATCCGCGCCAAAGAGCCAAGGAGGCCACGGCTATCAATCAACCCGCCCATTCCGCCGGAAACGCGCCGGCGCTGGACCTGGCGATCGCAGAATTGACCACGGAGACCGATGCGGTCCCGGTGTTGATCGTCTCCGGCAGCCCCGACAACGCGGAAGCGATCAACAGCGTGTTGCGTAATCGCGGTATCCCGGCCCACTGCACGCGGATCCCGTCGGCCGAGCCGTTCAAGGAGCATGCCGGCACCGGCTACAGCCTGGCGGTCGTCTTCTCCGACGAGGACGTGGCCCTCCTCTCAGAGGTGCTCAAGGTCCGGGATCTGATGGACAAGGACCTGCCGGTCGTGAGCTGCCGACAGGTGCTGGACCCGGACGTTCTCAGCGCGGACATCGTCGCCGGCGCCTCCGACCTTGTGGTGCTGGGGCAGCGTCAGCGACTGTACAAGGTACTGGAGCGGGAAATACGGCGCTCGCGCATGGCCTGGGCGCTGCGCGAAGCGGTGGCGGTGGCCGGCTCCTACCGGGAACAGCTCAAGACCTTCATGGCCGGCTCCGCCGACGCCATCGCCATGGTCCAGGAAGGCATCGTCATGGAGTCCAACCCGGCGTGGAGCCAGCTGTTCGGTTACGGCAGCGAATCCGAGATGCTGGGCCTGCCCCTGATGGACCTGGTGTCATCCGATTCCCAGGCCGCGCTGAAGGGGGCCCTGATCGCTTTCGACCAGGGCCGCTGGCCGGGCGATCCCCTGCGTTGCACGGGGGTCGGCGCCGATGGACGTCCGCTCGAGCTGGAGCTTCTGCTGGAAGCGGCTGAATTCGAGCAGGAGCCGTGCGTGCGTATCAGCATCGCCTCCGGGGCAAAAGAAGACGCGCGGCTGCTCCAGGACCTGCGCGACGCCGTCAACAAGGATCCCCTGACAGGCTTTTTCAGCCGCCAGCATTTCGTCAAACTGCTGGAGGAAAAGATGGCGCAGCCCCTGCGCGGCGGCGTACGTGCGCTGGCGATCGTCCGGCCGGATGCCTTCGGCAACCTCGTCGAGATGGTGGGCCCGATCGCCAGTGAGGAACTGCTGGCGCGCATCGCACAGGTCCTGCGGGAACACCTGCAACCCAAGGATCTGTACGGACGATTCGGAGGCACCGCTTTCTCGGTGCTGCTGGCCCGCGGCAATACTCGTGACGTACGGGCCTGGGCGGATGGCCTGTGCCGCAAGCTGGCGGCGCAGCTGTTCGAGATCAACGGCAAATCCATCGCGACGACCTGCACCGTCGGGCTGGCGATGGCAGACAGCAAGCGCAAGACCATCGATGACCTGGTCGCTCAGGCTTTGGAGGCTTGCTCGGCTGGCCGCGGCAAAGGCGGCAACCGCAGCGAGTACAGCCTCGCCGACGACGCCAGCACGCGGCTGGAAGAGAGCGATGGCCTGTGGGTACCACGGATCAAGCAGGCTTTGATCGAAAGCCGGTTCCGTCTCGCCCGCCAGCCCGTGGGCAGCCTGACCGGCGAGGACGTGGGCCTGGTCGATCTGTTGGTGCGGATGATCGACGAGCAGGGCGACGAAGTCCTGCCCAGCCAGTTCGTGGGTGCGGCCGAACGCAACAAACTGATCAAGAATATCGACCGCTGGGTGATAGCGGCCAGCCTGGCGTGGCTGAAGTCCAATCCGGAGATCAAGGCTTTCGTGCGGCTATCCCAGGCTACCGTCATGGACGAATCCCTGCCGCAGTGGCTGGAACAGCAATTCGGGGCCGCCGGCATCGAACCGGGCCGGATGATCTTCGAGGTGGCGGAGGTGGCGGCCGACGGCCAGCTGAAAGCGACCCGGGACCTGGCCGAGACCTTGCGCGAGACCGGCTATGGCTTCGCCATCGAGCACTTCGGCGTCGGCGCCAGGCCGCAGCAGGTCCTGAATCATGTCCCGATGGACTTCCTCAAGGTCGACGGCTCCCTGATGCAGGGCCTGGCGCGGGACGCCCAGCTCCAGGATAGGGTGAAGCAGCTGGTGGCGGAGGCCAAGGGACGCGAGATCCGCACAGTGGCCGAGCGGGTCGAAGACGCCAACACCATGGCGGCCTTGTGGCAGATCGGCATCGAATATATCCAGGGATATCAGCTCAACGAGCCCGAAGTGGTGTTGTCGGAAGAACCCGAGACTTGATCCCGGATTCACGCCGGGCCTAGCCTGCCTGCAGACGCTCCACCCTGCGCCAGCCCCGCGGCAGTAATGCACCGCGCCGCCCGCGGGCGCCCAGATAGCGTTCCAGGTCCCTCGGTTTGAGAGTCATGACCCGTTGACCGCTGCAGACCTTGAGGCTGGCATCGGCGCCCAGCGCCACTACTGACACCATGCACTCCTCGCCGGCAGCGAATTTCTTAGCCGGGATGCCGAGGATCTTGTTACCCTTGCCGCGCGCCAGTTCCGGCAGCTCCTCCATCGGGAAGCACAGCAGACGGCCGCCGTCGGTCACCGCCGCCACCATCGCACCTTCTTCCGGCGGCACCGGAGCGGGGATCAGTACCCTGCCCCCTTTCGGGACCCGCAGCACCGACTTGCCGCTGCGGTTCCGTGAGTACAGGTCCGACAGCCGCGCCACAAAACCGAAACCGGCGTCGGTGGCCAACAGCCATCGATCCTCCGGCGTTCCCGTCATCACCCCGGCGAAGCCGGCGCCGTCAGGCGGGTTGACCCGGCCCGACAGCGGCTCTCCCTGGCCTCTTGCCGAGGGCAGGGTATGAGCGCCGATGGTGTAGGCGCGACCGGTGCTATCCAGGAATACCGCCGACTGGTTGCTGCGGCCGCAGGCGGCGGCCAGGAATTGGTCACCAGCCTTGTAACTGAGCTGGGTCGGATCGATGTCATGACCCTTGGCGGCCCGGGTCCAGCCGCGGGCGGACAGCACGACCGTGACCGCCTCGCTGGAGATCAGAGCCGATTCATCCATGGCCTGGGCCGCGGCCCGTTCGACGATGTCGGTACGGCGTTCGTCACCGAACTGGTCCGCGTCCCGCTGAAGTTCTTCGCGCACCAGCTTCTTGAGCCGCGCCTTGCTGCCGAGGATCTTCGCCAGGTGCTCGCGCTCCGCGGCCAGCGACTCCTGTTCATCTCGGATCCTGAACTCCTCCAGCCGCGCCAGGTGGCGCAGCTTCAGCTCCAGGATCGCCTCGGCCTGGATATCGCTGAGGTCGAAGGTCTCCATCAAGACCGGCTTCGGTCGATCCTCATTGCGGATGATCCGGATGACCTCGTCGATATTCAAATACGCGACCAGAAGGCCTTCCAGCACATGCAGCCGCCCCTCGACCTTGTCGAGCCGGAAACGCAGTCGACGGGTCACGGTGTCGAGACGGAATTGCAGCCATTCCTTCAGCAGTCCCCTGAGATCGAACACACGAGGACGTCCGTCCAGGGCGATGATGTTCAGGTTCACGCGCACGGTCCGCTCGAGATCGGTGGTGGCGAACAGATGGCCCATCAATCCTTCCACATCGACGCGATTCGAGCGGGGCACGATCACCAGGCGGACTGGATTCTCGTGATCGGACTCGTCGCGCAGATCCTCTACCATCGGCAGCTTCTTGCTGCGCATCTGCTGAGCGATCTGCTCCAGCACCTTGCCACCGGAGACCTGATGGGGGAGCGCGCTGATGACGATGTCTCCGTCCTCCCGCTCCCAGGTCGCGCGCAGCTTGAGAGTGCCGTTGCCGGTTTCGTATATCCGGCGGACGTCCTCGACGGAGCTGATGATCTCGGCACCGGTGGGAAAATCCGGGCCTGTGATGTGCTCGCACAGCTCAGCGAGAGTCGTCTTCGGGCTCTCCAGCAATCGGATGCAGGCTGACGTCACCTCGCGCAGGTTGTGCGGCGGGACGTCCGTCGACATGCCCACCGCGATGCCGGAGGCGCCGTTCAGCAGCACGTTCGGCAGGCGTGCCGGCAGACGCTCCGGCTCTTCCAGAGTGCCGTCGAAATTCGGCGTCCAATCCACGGTCCCCTGCCCCAGCTCCGAGAGCAGCACCGAGGCATACGGGGTCAGGCGAGCCTCCGTGTAACGCATGGCGGCGAAGGATTTCGGATCGTCGCTGGCGCCCCAGTTTCCCTGGCCGTCGATGAGCGGATAGCGATAGCTGAAATCCTGGGCCATGAGCACCATGGCCTCATAACAGGCTGCGTCGCCGTGGGGGTGATACTTGCCGATCACGTCGCCGACCGTGCGCGCAGACTTCTTGTGCTTGGAGCCGCTGCCGAGACCCAGCTCGCTCATGGAGAAGATGATCCGTCGCTGCACCGGCTTGAGGCCGTCTCCGATATGGGGCAATGCCCGGTCGAGGATGACGTACATGGAGTAATCCAGGTAGGCCTTCTCGGCGAACTGCCGCAGCGGCTGCTGCTCATTGCCCTCGAGATCGAGTTCCAGGGTTTCCATTCGTTTTCCTCGGGGCGACCGGGTGGCCGCCGGGCTCAGACTTCGGCCAGGTTGCCCTTGCTCTGGAGCCAGGCGCGGCGGTCAGAGGCGCGTTTCTTGGCCAGAAGCATGTCCATCAATTCATTGGTGTTGTCACGGCCGTCGACGGTCAGACGCACCAGCCTCCGGGTGTCCGGCGCCATCGTGGTCTCGCGCAATTGCATCGGGCTCATCTCGCCGAGGCCCTTGAAGCGGGTAACCACCACTTTGCCCTTGAGCTTCTCGGCAGCGATGCGGTCGAGAACACCGGTGCGTTCGCCGTCGTCGAGAGCGTAAAACACCTGTTTACCCACATCGATCCGGTACAGCGGCGGCATCGCCACGTAGACGTGTCCGGCATCGACCAGAGGGCGGAAATGGCGCAGGAACAGCGCGCATAGCAGGGTCGCGATGTGGGCGCCGTCCGAATCCGCATCCGCCAGAACGCACACCTTGTCGTAGCGCAGCCCCTTGAGATCCGAAGATCCCGGGTCGACGCCGAGCGCCACGCTGATGTCGTGGACCTCCTGAGAAGCCAGGACCTCGGCCGACTCTACTTCCCAGGTGTTGAGTATCTTGCCGCGCAGCGGCATCACCGCCTGGAACTCCCGGTCCCGGGCCTGCTTGGCCGAGCCGCCGGCCGAGTCGCCCTCCACCAGAAACAACTCCGAGCGGCCCGCGTCCTGGCTGGTACAGTCGACCAGCTTGCCGGGCAGCGCCGGACCGCTCACCACCCGTTTGCGGACCACCTTGCGGCTGGCCTTGACCCGGTTCTGGGCACGGTCGATGGCGAGGCCCGCGATCTTCTCCCCGGCGTCCGGGTGCTGATTGAGCCACAGGGCCAGGCTGTCCTTGACCACGCCGGACAAGAAAGCCGCACATTCCCTGGACGACAGCCGCTCCTTGGTCTGGCCGGAGAATTGTGGGTCTTCCATCTTCACCGACAGCACGAAGCTGACCGGATCCCAAACATCCTCCGGCGTGATGCGCAGACCGCGCGGTAGCAGGCTGCGGAATTCGCAGAACTCCCTCAGCGCCTCGGTCAATCCGGCGCGCAGACCGGTCACGTGGGTGCCGCCCTGCGGCGTGGGGATCAGATTGACATAGCTCTCACCTGGCGATCCGCCGCCATCGGGCTGCCAGACGAGCGCCCAGTCGGCGCTCTCGCTGCCGCCATCGGCGCTGCCGACGAACGGCGCCTCCGGCACGCATTCGGCATCGCCCAGCGCTTCGCTGAGGTAATCAGCAAGGCCTCCGTCGTACTGCCAGGTCTCATGTTCGCCGCTGGCCTCGAGCCTGAGGCTGACCTTCAGCCCCGGACAAAGCACGGCCTTGGCCCGCAGCAGATGTCGCAGGCGTGGCAGCGAGAATTTCAGCGTGTCGAAGTACTGCTCGTCCGGCCAGAAACGGATGGTGGTGCCGGTATTGTTGCGCCCCACCTTGCCCACGGCCTCCAGCTCGGACTGTTTGCGCCCGCCGCGGAAGCTCATGTTGTATTCTTTTCCGCCGCGCCGGATCCAGACTTCCAGGTGGCTGGACAGGGCGTTGACCACCGATACGCCGACTCCGTGCAGCCCGCCGGAGAAGCGGTAATTCTTGTTGGAAAACTTGCCGCCCGCATGGAGTCGGGTGAGGATCAGTTCGACCCCCGGGAGCTTTTCCACCGGATGCTGGTCGACGGGCATGCCGCGTCCGTCGTCCTCGACCTGAAGCGAACCGTCCTTGAACAGCGTCACGTCGATCCGCTTGCAATGGTTGGCGAGCGCTTCATCGACGCTGTTGTCGATGACCTCCTGGGCGAGATGATTGGGGCGGCTGGTGTCGGTATACATCCCCGGCCGCCGGCGCACGGGGTCGAGGCCGCTCAGGACCTCGATATCGGATGCATTGTAGGCCTGACTCATCGACTAGGGCTGGACCTCCGGGCGGGTGGGGATTGCGGGTCGCCCGGCGCGGATTCTATCGCGCCGGGCATATCTCCGCTATCGGCCGGGCGCCCGGGTCGCCGGCGTCAGGCCAGATCGGCTAGCAGGGCGCGCCTGTTGTTCTCCGGTACCGGCGACAGCGACACGCGGAGCGCGTCATGGTCGATGCCGATGCTCAGCTGGCTGCCAGCCTTCAGCGCGGACACCATGTCCGCACCCAGCTCGAACCTGAGGAAATGCACGGATGAGGTCTTCTCGTCCGATTCACGCTCCAGGTCCTCGTCAGCGATCGCCCAGACCTTGTCATGACCGTCCGCCTGGACCCAGACCCGGTCCTCCACCCCTCGCAGTGCGGCGAGGGCCTTGCGCCGTTCCTCGACGTCCGGATACTCGAGCATGAAGGTAGCCTTCCAGTTGCTGCCGTCCGGGATCAGCGGGTTGTATGCCTCCAGCTCCTCGAGGATGCCCTCCTCCTCGAAGATCCGCTCGGCCCGCAGCATCTCCTGGACCTGGTACTTCATCGTGGTGAGATCCTCGAAGTACAGGGTGGCGTTGGGTCCCAGCCCGATCTTGCGATCGCGCTTGTGCTCCATGACCTCGCGCCGGAAATCGTTCCGGATGCGCGCGTATTCCTCGAGGCTGTACAGGTCTTCCTTCCGCAAAGCAGTCATGAGTCTTCGATCCTCTTCGATCGTGGTCAGATCCCGTAGGCCTGGCGCAGCAGGCTCATGGGGTGTTTCGCGTGCATGCCACCGCCGACGCCGTCGGCGATCTGGTCGCCGGCCATCGGACAGTCGCTGGTGAAGTGGTCGCAGCCGGCGTCCTTGACGCGGTTGACCACCGGCCTGGCGATCTTGACGGAGTCCGCCCGGAACTCCTTCTTGACCGCGTAGGTCCCGTCGTGACCGGAGCAGCGCTCGATGGGGGTCACGGTCGTATCGGGCACCAGCTGCAGGCAGTCGCGGGTCTTGAGGCCGAGATTCTGCACCCGCAGGTGGCAGGGCACCTGATAGGAGACTTTGCCCAGCGACTGCGAGAAGTCGGTGCGCAGCTTGCCGCCCTTGTGACGCAGCATCAGATATTCGAAGGGGTCGAAGATGGACTTCGCTACCTTCTGCACGGCGGCATCCTCCGGGAACATCAATGGCAATTCCTGTTTGAACATCAAGACACAGGACGGCACAGGCGCGACGATGTCCCAGCCGTCTTCGATCATCGCCGCCATCACCGGGATATTTTTTTCCTTGGCCCGCGCCACCGCCTCGAGGTCGCCCAGTTCCAGTTTCGGCATCCCGCAGCACTGCTCCGAGGGCAGCAGCCGGACCGGGATCGAATTGTGCTCGAACACCTTGACCAGATCTTCACCGACCTCGGGCACGTTCCGGTTTCCGTAACACGTGGTGAACAAGGCCACACGCCCCCGAGTGCCGGAGGCGGGCTCGGGCTGAGCTGCCGGGCTGTGATCCTTCAGCCGCTTGCGCAGGCTCTTGCTGTGGTAGACCGGAACCGGCGCCGTCCGGTCCACTCCCAG
>CBDTYJ010000038.1:0-14578 GCA_965364575.1 uncultured Gammaproteobacteria bacterium | reverse complement strand
CGGGCACAAGGGACGGCAGCTCTCAGCCGGATCCGGCGTTCTCAGCCGGGGCCGGACGCTCCGCCGATGCCGGCTCCGGCCGCACGGTGACGATGGAACAGCGAAGCTGCGAGAGAATCGCCTCCACCATCTTCGAGGCTGCCTGTAGGTCCGTCACACCGAGCACCAGTGCCCTGGGATCGGCGCTCCGGGCGAGTGCCGCCAGCCGTTCGGGGCTGATCTCTTCCAGCCGCACCCAGCGAGCATTGACCAGGGGCGCGTTGCGGGCAAGGGTGGCCAGCATGGAGGACTCATCCGGGACCAGACGGGAACGCGGCAAAGCCACGACGAGATCGATCTTCTCCACTCTGGCCAGCCTCGCCGCCATGGCCAGCGCCGCCTGCCCCGACCGGTCGTCGGCGCAGACCGCCAGAATGCTGCGGCCGGCGCGCCAGGTCTCACTCACGATCGCCAGAGTGCGAGGCACCATGCTGACCAATTCATGCAGGCGCCAGCCCATCCAGCTGCGGGCGCCCGCCACGCCGCTCGGGCGCCCGATCAGGACCAGATCAGTCTCGGCGACGGCGATGCGCAGTTCCTCCCATACCTCCCCTCTGGCGACCCGGAAATGATGGGGCAGTCGCAGCATGCGTGCGGTCCTGGCCAGCCGACGCTCCATGCGGACTCGCTGGACCCTGAGCTGGCTCTCCATCAGTTCCAGACTAGGGCCGCGCTCGACGCCGGTATCGATGCTGACTTCGCGCACGCAAGACAGACCACAAAGGCGCCGCAGATTGGCGTCCTCGACAAACAAGCCGATGAGCTCCGGGTGCAGGTCCGACACCAGTTCAGAGATCACCCGCGCGGCACCCGTCGCCGGAGCCGGGGCAGCCGGGTCCAGGGCGATAAGCACCCGGGACAATTGCCTTTCGCCGAGTCTGCTCATCCGGCCCCTTCCACGCTGACCGCCGCGCTTTCGCGGGCGCCGAAGGCCTGCCGGCGCGCGGCCATCTCGCGCAGCGACCGTGCCACCCTTCCGTTGACCGAGTCGGCCGGGAATCTGCCGTCGTCGGCCGCTACGCCGGCATCAACTCCCGTCAGCAACACCAGAGCCTCGTCGACCGTCCGTACCGGATAGATGTGGAACTTGCCGGCGGCGACGGATTCGCGCACCTCCTTTCGCAGCATCAGATGACGTACGTTCTCCGACGGGATGAGGACCCCCTGATCCCCGCTCAGGCCCCTGCGCTGACAGATGTCGAAGAATCCCTCGATCTTCTCGTTCACGCCGCCTATGACCTGCACCCGTCCAAGCTGGTTGACCGAGCCGGTCACCGCGAGCGACTGGCGGATCGGCACATCCGAAATAGCGGACAACAGCGCGCACAGCTCTGCCAGCGAGGCGCTGTCTCCCTCTACTCCACCGTAGTGCTGTTCGAACACAAGGCTCGCGTGAAGAGAAAGCGGAAGATCACGCACGTAGCGTGAGCCCAAAAATGAAGACAGGATCAACACGCCCTTGCTGTGGATCGCCCCGCCCAGCTCCACCTCGCGCTCGATGTCGACGACCTCGCCCTCGCCAAGGCGGACCGTCGCGGTGACGCGGGATGGCTGGCCGAACCTGAACGCGCCCAGCCGCAGGACCGACAGCGCGTTGACCTGGCCGACGCTGTCCCCGTCGGTATCGACCAGAATCTGGTCATTCTCGATCGCCTCGAAGATGCGGCCGCGGATCCGATCCAGCCGCGCCACCTGACGCTCTGTCGCTTCCTCGACCCGCTCACCCGACACCTCCGCCTCTTCGTGTTCCCTGGCCAGGTAATCCGCCTCGCTCATCAGGTCGGTGATGCTGCGCAGGTGGGTGGAAAGCTTCTCGCCCTCATCCACGAGGCGGCCGCTGTATTCGATCACCCTAGCGATGGCCGCGGCCGTGAACGGCAGGAGGTCGAGCTGCCTGGCCGTCGTCGCCAGCATCCGGGCGTACAGGCGGGTCGTCTCCTCGCTGCGCACCATCTGATCTTCGAAGTCTGCGGCCACCTTGAACAGCTCGGGGAAATCCTGATCGAACTCACACAGCAGGTAGTAGAGCCAGCGATTGCCGATCAGCACCAGCTTGATCTCCAGCGGCATGGGATCCGGCTCCAGGCTCTGGGTGCTGATCAGGCTCAGCAGCTGAGCCATGGACTCGGTCCGGACTTCGCCACCGAACAGGCAGCGTTTGACTGCCTCCCAGGCGAACGGCTGCCGCAACAGCCGCTCCGCGTCCAGCATCAGATATCCGCCCCTGGCCGCGTGCAGGGCGCCCGGACGGATCATGGTGAAATCCGTCGTCAGGGTGCCGAACTCCGGGACGTGTTCGACCCGGCCCACGAGATTCTGATAGCTGGGGTTGCTTTCGTAGACGATGGGAGATCCCTGCAGCTTGGCATTGTCGACCAGCACGTTGACCTGATACCGCCGGAGTCGCTCCTCGCGCTGTTCGCGGAGCTGGATTGGCGTCATGCCGGAGCCCTTGTCGACGGCGCGGAAGTCCTGCACGTTTTCCAGTACGTCGTCCTGAACCGCACTGAGGTAGTCCTGTACGGCGGCGATGTCCTGGTAGCGGGCTTTCAGGTCCTGTATCAGGGCGCCCACGGCGAGCATGGCCACGTCCCGATCCAGCTCCTTGACACGCTGGCGCCGCTCCCGGTGCCAGACCGGCAGACCCTCCAGGTGCTTGCGCAGCTTGTCGGTGAGCCGCGCGATGGCATCGGTCGCCCGCACGCGCTGATCCTCGGGAAGCTCACTAAACTCCTCCTCGGACAAAACCCGGCCGTCACGGACCGGGGCGATGGCGAATCCCTGGGGCGTGGGCAGCAACCCCATGCCCTCGGATTCCGCCTCCGCCTGCAGCTTCTCCATCGCCTGCTTGTTACGGTCCTGGAACTCCTGCTCGATCTCACTGCGGCGATCGCGGTAGTTCTCACTGCGGAATGCGGCGGGCACGGACGCCTGCAGGTCCTCGACCAGCTGCAGCATGTCCCGGCGCAGTTCCTTGCCCCGTCCGGGGGGCAGGCTGATGCCGTGGGGTTTCAACGGGTCGGCGAAGTTGTTGACGTAGCACCAGTCCGGCGGTACCGCCCGCTGAGCGGCTTCGGATTCCAGGAAATCGCGGACGATCCGATGTCTGCCGCTGCCCGGAGAACCGAGCACGTAGAGATTGAAGCCCTTGCCCCGGGTGCGACTGCCGAACTCCAGCGCCGTCAGCGCCCGGGCCTGGCCGACGACCTCGGTGACGTCTTCTATATCTGCCGTAGTCCTGAAGCCCAGCGACTCGGGATCGCACGCTCGGAATACCTGATCGGCGTCAATCGATAATTTCACGTCAGGGGTCGAACTCGATTCGCTCATCGTCCTCATCCTTTGATACAGATCAGGGGATCCAGCCGCGCGACGGCTCGCGCGAGACCCGCTTCCTCGGCGACCCGTACCACCGTGGTGACATCCTTGTAAGCGCCGGGCGCCTCTTCCGCGACGCCGCGCATGGACGGGCTGCGGATGTGGATGCCGCGGGTGCCGAGTTCGCGCACCACCTCCTTGCCACGCCAGCGGCGTTTCGCCTGATGGCGGCTCATGGCGCGGCCGGCCCCATGACAGGCGGAGCTGAACGCCCGCTTCCGGCTTCCCACCTGGCCCGCGAGCACATAGGAGGCCGTACCCATGGAGCCGCCGATCAGGACCGGCTGGCCGAACGGTCGCAGCGCTGCTGGCAGTGAATCATGGCCGGGCTCGAACGCGCGGGTGGCGCCTTTGCGGTGCACGAACAGACGCCGTGGCCTGCCGTCTACCTGATGCTCCTCTTCTTTGCAGATGTTGTGGGAAACGTCATAGAGCACATCGAGCGCGGCCCCGGGGAACACGCGGGCGAACGCCTCGCGGGTGAGCTCGGTGATGATCTGACGGTTCGCCAGAGCGCAGTTCATCCCGGCCCGCATGGCCCCGAGATACTGTTGCCCGAGTTCGGATTCGATGGGGGCGCAGGCCAGCTCCCGGTCCGGCAGGTCGATGCCGTACCCGGCGGCACTGGTCACCATCTTCTTCAGGTAATCGGTCCCGATCTGATGTCCGAGGCCGCGCGACCCGCAGTGAATGCTCACCACGACGATGTTGCGGTCCAGGCCGAAAGCCGCGGCCGCTTTGTGATCTATTATCGCCCCGACCCGCTGGACTTCCAGATAGTGATTGCCGGACCCCAGCGTCCCCATCTCGTCGGTCTGGCGCCGCCGCGCGCGCTCCGAAACGAATGCGGGATCCGCGCCGGCGATCACCCCCCGCTCCTCCTGGCGTTCGAGGTCGGCGGCCCGACCGAACCCGGCTTCGACGGCCCAGCGGGCGCCGCCCTTCAGCATCGCTTCCATCCCGGTCTCGTCCAGGTGTATGGCTCCGGTGCTGCCCATGCCCGCCGGCACGGTCCGGTACAACTCGTCCGCCAGCCGGTCCTTGACGGGCTCGACGGCATCGGCCTCCAGACCGGTCAGCAGGGTCCGCACGCCGCAGGATATGTCGAAGCCGACGCCGCCGGCGGAAATCACGCCCCCTTCTTCGGGGTCGAAGGCAGCCACGCCGCCGATGGGAAATCCGTAACCCCAGTGCGCATCGGGCATGGCGTAGGCAGCCTCGACGATGCCCGGCAGGCTGGCCACGTTGCACAACTGGTCGTAGACCTTGCGGTCCATGTCGCGGATCAGGACCTTGTCCGCGAAGATCACTGCCGGGACCCTCATCGGACCGTGAGGCTCCACGCTCCAGCATGTATCGGAGCGGCGGGCAAACAGTTCCGTATCCATATACAAACTCTAGACGTCCACGACGCAGCGGGCCCGCCAGCAGCCGTCCCTGAGGCGTCTGACCTCCAGTTCGGTATAGGTGGCACCTTTGACCTCGACGGCGGGCCGGTGTCTGGATCTCGACACCGGTTCTCCCCAGAGCGTGGCCCGCAGGCACTGGCCGGTGATCGTGACCCGGAATCGGCTGAACAGCATGCGCCGGGTGGCCATTTCGTAAATGACGGTATTGAGCCAGTCGGCCAGCAAGAGCTCGGCGTCGGGGGCTTCGCAGCTCACCTCGACCGCCTGCTGGGGCCTGACCCGGTCCGGGTCCGTGACGATGGCGGTGACGGCGAGCGCGGCCTGTTCGAAAGCCTCCGCGATGCCGGCGCCGGTACCCTCCACGCCCATATCCGCCTCGTGACGGAAATGGCTCCAGCCGGGGGCGTGTTCGCCTGCCGATGAATGGGGGGCGCCCATGCTCTCACCCGCGCCAGGCCACGGACCCAGCGGACGCGACCGGTTTCCGGACCTTGTCTGCACGGTTTTTCACCGAGACACCACGGCCTCCGGGCCCGCCCCTGCGGCGGCGGGCATGCACCAGAGTCCTGGCCGGTTTGGTCCTCACCGTTATGCTCCCCCGGGCGGGCGCTCGGGCTGCCGCTTCCGGGACGATTAGCGCTTTATTTCTAGCATCAGGGCAGCTCGGGGGATTTGCCATAGGGGAAAGCACTTAGGTCGAACCCCGGCTGGCTCCATCTGGCGATAACAGAACTGCTAAGTTTGGGATGACAGCACATTCGGAGACCTCCATGTCTGGAACTATGGCGTTGGACCTGTCCGATCACGACGCATTGATCGTGGTCGATGTCCAGAACGATTTTCTGCCCGGTGGAGCGCTGGCGGTAACAGACGGCGACCAGGTCATCGCGCCGCTGAATCGAGCCGTCAGCCTGTTCGGGAGCCGCGGTCTGCCGGTGTTCTTCTCCCGTGACTGGCATCCGCCCGCCCATTGCTCGTTTACAGCCCAGGGCGGAGCCTGGCCAGCGCATTGCGTGGCCGGGACCCCTGGCGCCCGATTCGCGGCCGCGATGAAGGTGCCGGATGACGCTACGATCGTCTCCAAGGGCACGAGCCTGGACCGGGACGCCTATTCCGCCCTGGACGGGACCGACCTTCCTGAGCGGCTGCGGGCCGGCGGCATCCGCCGGCTGTACGTCGGCGGCCTGGCTACCGACTATTGCGTAAAAGCCACGGTGCTGGACGCCCTCGCGGCCGGCTTCAAGGTTGTCGTCCTCGCCGACGCCATCCGCGCGGTCAACGTGGAGCCGGAGGATGGCGAGCGCGCCACCGCGGCCATGGTCGATGCCGGCGCCCGTGTGATCAGCACCGGGGATCTGGAGCCTGCACCGGCGGCTACCGCATGATCGACGCCCAACGCAGTCCGCTGCTGACAGACCTCTACCAGCTGACGATGCTGGAGGCCTACTTCGAGTACGGTCTCGACCAGACAGCCGTATTTGAATTCTTCGTCCGGCGCCTGCCCGATGAGCGTAACTTCCTGGTGGCGGCCGGTCTCGAGCAGGCGCTTATGTTCCTGGAGGAACTGCGCTTCGAACCGGAAGAGCTGGACTGGCTCGCCCGCTGCGGCAAATTCAAACCCGGCTTTATCGACAAGCTCGCCTCGCTACGATTCACCGGTGACGTGGACGCGATGCCGGAAGGCACGGTGTTCTTCGCCGACGAGCCCATCCTCCGGGTCGCGGCGCCGATGCCGGAGGCACAGCTGGTGGAAAGCCGTCTCGTCAACCTGCTCCACCTGCAGACCCTGATCGCTTCCAAGGCGGCACGCTGCTTGCTCACGGCGCCGGACAAGATGCTGGTGGATTTCGGAATGCGCCGGGCCCACGGTGCGGAAGCGGCCATGGCCGCCGCCCGGGCCAGCTATCTGGCCGGATTCGCCGCCACTGCCACGGTGCTCGCGGAACAGCGCTTCGGCATCCCGACCGTGGGCACCATGGCCCACTCCTTCGTCCAGGCTCATGACGAGGAAGAACAGGCGTTCCGCCGGTTCGCCCGCTGTCATCCGGACAACGCGGTGCTGCTGATCGACACCTATGACACGATCAGGGGCGCTCACAAAGTGGTCGAACTTGTCCCGCTGCTGGCGGCAGAGGGCATCCAGGTGCGGGGGGTCCGCCTCGACAGCGGCGATCTCGGCGAGCTGAGCCGGGAGGTGCGCGCCATCCTCGACGCGGGGGGCTGCCGGGAATTGAAGATCTTTCTGAGCGGCAGCCTGGACGAGTACCGCTTGCGCGAGCTGATCAAGGCGGACACCCCGGCAGACGGCTTCGGCATCGGTACTCATCTGGACGTATCCCAGGACGCACCCTCGCTGGACTGCGTCTACAAGCTGCAGGAATACGCAGGCGTGGCAAGACGCAAGCGCTCTTCGGGCAAGGCTACCTGGCCGGGGCGAAAGCAGGTGTTCCGGCATCTGGATGCAGCCGGCCGGCTGGACGCCGACGTGCTCGGACTGGTCGACGAAAAAGCGTCCGGACGGGTACTGCTCGAGCCGGTCATGGTCGGTGGCCGGCGGCTGGCGCCGGCACCGGCACTCGCGGCCATCCGCGAACATTGCTCGCGACAGCTGGTCGCGCTCCCGGACGCCCTGCGCGCCCTGAGGCCGGCCGGGGACCCGTACCCGGTGCGCGTATCGGATGGGCTGAAGGAACTGGCGGCTCGGGTCGACGCAAGTTTCACCTGAATCCTGATGCTCCGGAAGAAATAGCGGCCACACGGCCGCGCAGCGACCCGCCGGCATATCCGGTCTGGTTCACGGGCCGCCGCCGTGGATAGAATCAACGTCGGCAGAGGAGACGCCTCGATGACGATCAAACTATGGTCAGTAGCCGGAAACACCCAGGCGCTGGATGGGGGGGCCATGTTTGGCAGCGTGCCCAGGGCCCTCTGGTCCCGCTGGGTCACGCCGGACGAGGAAAACCGCATACCGCTGGCCTGCCGGGCTCTGCTTGCGATGCTGGATGACGGCCGCAGGGTCCTGTTCGAGACCGGGATCGGAGCGTTCTTCGAGCCCAAATTCCGGGAACGTTACGGTGTAGTCGAGCCGGAGCACGTATTGCTTGCCTCCCTGGCCGCCATCGACGTTGACCAGGAGTCCATCGATGCGGTGGTGCTCAGCCATCTGCATTTCGACCATGCCGGCGGTCTGTTGTCGCCGTGGCGGGACGGCGAGGCGGCCACGCTGCTGTTTCCGAACGCCCGTTATCTGGTCAGCCGCGTCGGCTGGGAGCGTGCCAGGCATCCCCACGCCCGGGACCGGGCCTCGTTTATCCCCGAACTGAACCGGTTGCTGGAGCAGAGCGGCCGGATCGAAATTGTGGACGGCGAGCATAGCGCGACGCTGGGATCATCCGTCCGCTTCGAATTCAGCGAGGGTCACACTCCCGGGCTGATGTTGTCCGAGATCGGTGGCGACGGCGGTATCGCATTCTGCGCCGATCTGATTCCGGGCCGGCCCTGGGTCCATCTGCCGGTGACCATGGGTTATGACCGGTATCCCGAGCGATTGATAGACGAGAAACGGCGATTCCTGGAGGACAAGCTGGCGCGAGGCGTGCGCCTGTTCTTTACCCACGACTCGGAGGTGGCTGCCGCCGAGGTGAGCCGGGACGATCGGGGCCGTTTCACCACCCGGGCAGAGATGCCGGCGCTGGACGGCCTGTCGCTGGCAGCCTGAGCCAGCCCCTCTCAATCCAGGAACGACGAGATCTTGCGCTTCCAGGGCAGCCAGCTCTTGCTCTTGCGGGCCTGCTGGGCCTTGCGCCGTTGCAGTTCGAGCCAATCCATCCGCGAGACCGGCCGCTCGTCCCCGGCCGCCGCACGCTTTGCCCGTTCCGTTGTACGGAAGTCGCAAAAATCGTCGTAAGCCCTGAGCTCCTGGGACAACTCGCGCAACACCAGGTCTACCATCACCGCATCATCCAGATACCCCAGTCCCGGCACGTCATCGGGGATGAGATCATCCGCATTGGCGAAATAGGCCAGGGCGTTGATGACCCGGGTCACGTCCTCGGGAGGCAGATTCCACTCCTGGTCCTCCACCATGCTCACCAGGTCGTTGAGACGGCGTAACCGTTTGAGCGCGAAGTTCGGCGCTCCCGCGCTCTCGGCCCGCTGCAGCAGCTCCCGGCATGCCTCGAGGATGTCCCCCTGCTGCACGTCACCCAGGCTCATGCGCGCAGCCTTGAATACCTCTTTGAGCTGCCTGAGATCGTTTTCATCGAACTCGATAACGAGTTTGGATTCCATGGAGGTATACCCTCGAGCAACGAACGGAACCGGCCGTGGGGCCCGGCAAGACGCTAGAGTATAGGAGGCCGCCGCTACGGACGGAAGTCGTCGAGGGCGACAAAGGTGCCGCCGTTCCGATAGCACAAGGCCCGCATCAGGGCCGCGAAGCGTGCCCCGGTGGCCTGCATGCTCGCCTGCTGGGTGAATGCGAACGGAAAACCCACCGCGTGGATCCGGACCCGGCGATTACCCTGTTTGTCTGCCCGGTTGATGTCGTCGACGATCCGCAATACATCGTTGATGCTGCGGCCGGTGAACTCGTCGCCGAAGACGTAGAGGCTGATCTTTTTATCCTCCTCATAGAACGTCTGTATGGCCTGTGTGATGCCCTCTACCGGGCTGGAATTACTGAATGGCCGCCATCCGGCGAGGGCATCGATGGCGACCTTGCGTCGCGACGGGGTGTCGGGGATCCAGCGTCCGGCGTAGCGCGGGAACAGATAGGCACCCATATCGTTCATGAACTGCATGCCCTTGACCCTGGGATATGCGTCCAGCACTTCCCCCACCTTGCGCAGGAGTGCCGGCCAGCTGTAATTCTGCATGCTGCCCGATGTGTCGATGATGAAGATGATGTATTCGCTGTCCGCCGGGATACCGGCGACCAGACTGTCCGGGCTCCGGGGCCGGTCCCTGAGCAGTCGCCGCATCTCCTCGGTGAGTTCCTGGCGGGCGTTGGACAATTGCCCCTCGACCTTGCTCGAGACCGAGGCGTCTTGTTGGCTGGCGGCGAATTCGCCCTCGATCCGTGACAGGTCTCCCTGCAATCGCGCGACCCGGCTCTCGATGTCCGACAGCTGCTCGCGTTTCGAGGTCAGTTCGAGATTGACGATGCGCGTCTCACCCCGGATCTGATCGATCTCCTCCTCCATCGCCACGATGATGGCCTCCAGCTCTTCAGTGGTCTGTTCGAGCAGGATCGGCTCCGCGAACTTGGTCAGGACCAGCAGCAGGATGACGGCACCGAAACCACAGCAGATGCAGTCCAGGAAAGACAGGCTGGCGAACTCCACTTCGCGGCGGCTGCGGGCTCTGCTCATGGCCAGTCCTTTGACGGGGAGATGAACGAACCGTCACTGGTCTTGGCCAGACGCCAGAATTCCACCGCGGCTTCCGGATCCCCCTCGATCGGGAACAGGATCACGTTCACCGGCACCCGGCTCGGCAACTGCCGCAGCGAGCCACGAAAATGCTGGCGTCTGGCCTTGGCGTCGACGCTCTTGAATACCAGCGGCGGACTCTTGCCCTGAGTCGGCAGCCCGTCTGTAAGGAGGATGATGTTGTCCGGCGGGGGCGACATGGCGCCCGCCGCGGTGAAGGCGTTGTAGAGACTCGTCCCGCCGCCTGGGACGACGGCGCGGGCGCCCTCGATGGCTTTGCGCACCTGATCCGGCTCGGCTGCCTCCAGCCACGAGCCGCGGGTACCCGGCGTGACCGGTTTCGCCGTCTCGTTGAAGGTGATGATCTGGAACTGCGACGAGGGCGAGAGCCGGGCGATGATCCACTCGACCGTGCGCTGAGCCCGCAGCCACTTGGGAGAGCGGACCTTTTCGGCGTCGCTCATGTTTCTGCGCCGGATGATGTTGACGATAGTCTCGTCCAGCATGCTGGCCGAGCTGTCCAGCAGGATCAGCACCCGGCTGCCCCCAAGCCTCAGACCCGTCAGATACTGGCGTTGGCCCTGCCCGCGGATGCGCCGCAGGGCACTGCCCTGTTCATCGGGCTGTGAACTGGCCGCCGACAGTCGCTTGCTCGCTTCCTCCATGGATTGAAGATCGGCCTTGAGCTTGTTGATGCTCTCGCGCCGGGCCAGGGTGTCAGCCTCCATGGTGGCCAGCTCCTGCTTCTTCTGCTCCAGCAGTTCGATGATCCGGCGCGACGCCCCCTGGGCCCGGATCTCCCGTTCCTCGGTCTCCGCCAGGCTGTTGCGAAGCGCCACCAGGTTCTCCCGCCCGTCGCTGACTTCCACCTTCAACGCTTCCGCCTCCAGGCTGAGCGCGCGGTTGAGCTCGTCTGAGCGTACCGCCATGGTGGCGTTGATGACCATGAACAACAGGATCACGGATCCAAAGCCGCAGCTCATGATGTCCAGGAAGGACAGGCTGAATGTGTCGAAGCGGCGCCGGCGTCTCATCTAGGCTCTCGCCTCGACCAGCAGGAACTCGCAGCCAGGGGCGCCGATACGCAGCACGTCGCCCGCGCGCAAGCTGGCCCGGGCGTCGATCCGGCGACCGTTGACGAAGGTGCCATAGCGGCTGTGATCCTCGACCACCACCTCGTCGTCACGCCGGAAGACCTCGCAATGCCGCCGCGAGATACCTTCCAGGTTACCGGTGGCCATCACCGGGCGCGCATCCGCTGGCGGCGAACTGCCGAGGGTCAGGGGGTGTCCGGAGATCTCCCAGGCCACGCTGCCCGACAGCAGGTGCGTCGGCAGCGGACGGCTGTCCTGTGAAACATCCGGCGGCGGAACCAACCCGGCCTCTGGCGCCGGACCCGCCGGCAATGCGGTGACGAAGTTGACGGTCTCGCCGTCAGACATGACCGCATCCCGGAAACGCAGGGCGCCCTCGAGGGCCGATGCCGGCGGTAACCGCATCAGGTCGACCGCGTCGATCCGGGCCAGACGCTCCGGCAGTCCGGGCAGCCGCGCGAGCCGGTCGGTCAGCCCGAGCCGCAGCGGACCCAGGCTCCGGGCGGCGTTCTCCACCGCCCGCGTGATCCGGTCGTACACCGGCGCGACCGCCTCCAGCATCTGCCGCCGGCCGATCTGCACGGCGATGGACCGGGACTCATGCTCGATCTGCACGGTCAGATCCTCACCCGCGCTCAGGGCGGCGATCCAGTGTTCGATGCAGTCAAACAGGGACTGCTCGGTGGCGGCATGATGCAGCGGGTCGAAGCGCGTCTGGTGAACGAAGGCGGACGCCACGGTATCGATCCAGACCTGGCTGAGGCCGGCAAAGCCGGCGCCTTCGATCTGCTCCACGTTGCTCCGCCTGACCTCCATCCCGACCTCGATTTCGGTCAGCAGCGAGAGGTGCAGATGGGCGTCCAGGTGCAGCATCCTGCTTCCGCCGGCGCGCCCGGCCAGACCGGCCACCGCCGTATCCACCATGCCGGCCACCGGCACCCCGCATTCCCGCGCGATGCCCAGCAGCAGGCCCAGTGCCTCACTGTTCATGTACCCCGGCACCACCAGCACGACCTGTGCGGCACCGCCGCCGAAACGTTCCCACAACTCGCCCAGTTGTGCGCAGGCAAGATCCGCGGCCGTGGCCGCATAGGGCTGGGGCGAAGCCAGCGGCCGGGTATCCAGCTCCAGCCAGTAGCGGTTGTTCATCCTCCGTGGCCGCAGCCGCGCCTGACTGCGGGCGCTTTCTCCCAGGCTGAGACCCTCCGGGTCGAGCATGGCGTAGCCCGGCCCGGCCTCCTGATGATCCTGCTGCGTGCCGATCAGCAGCCCGCTGTCGTTGATCTCCAGGGCGAGGACGGTCATGGGTCCTGTGGTCCTAGCGAGCCTTCATGTGACGTACGAGATTGCGGTCGCAATACGTCTTGGAGTCCCGTACCAGCCGCTCCTGGGAAAGCTGCAACTGGTGGACCAGGAACATGAGCACGATAGACAGGAGCAGGGCGATGAAGGTCGAGTTGAAAGCGACGCCGAGTGCCTGGGTGACGCCGCCGATATCGCCCTCCACGGCCTTGTGCGCCTGGGCCAGAGCCTCGCCGATGCCGCGCACCGTGCCGATAAATCCGATCGAAGGGATGGCCCAGGCGATATAGCGGATCATCGATAATTCCGAATCCAGCCGGTCCGCTTCCTCGTCACAGACCTCGTACGCGGCCTGGGATACATCCTGCACATTGCGCGTCGAATCGAAACGCTGCAGCGCCGTCAGCAGGGCCCGCGGAAGAGCAAAGTCCGCGACCGACTCGGGCAGCGCCTGAAGCTGGCGGGCATATTCCCGGGTGTCTTCGGGCAGGATCCGCATCCCGTCGGTGACCGGGACCAGGTCGAGATCGAGCAGCTCCCGTTGTCGGCGGACCGACCAGCCTTTCAGACCCATGATGCTGACGGCCCAGAGAAACAGCACGAAACAGGCTTCCTGCTCGAAATCTCGCACGATGACGTAGACCGAGCGTGTGGGCACGTAGTCGGGATTTTCCTGCATGGCGATCTGGTCGGCACGCAGCTCGGCGTCCGCCGCCGGACGGATGACCGAGACGTAGATGCCGTGGACGATGATGATGACCAGGATCAGGGAGAAGATCTGGTAGATGAATTCGACCGGTAGGTGTTTCTTCATGGGATTATCCGCGCGGGCTCAGATATCGGCGGGGAACGCAATGGCCGAGTCGGCGGAGACGGTCTCGCTGGGCACGAAGATCTCCTCTTCCTCGGCCTGATCCCGGGCCCAGACATCCTCACCGGAGACGGCCTCGACGGGCTCCGCCTCGGCCTCCGACTCCGAAGCCGGCGGCGCTGACGGTGGCGTCGCCTCATCGTCGGCGATGCTGGCCACAGGCAAGGCCAGCAGCAGCCAGAGCCAGAAGACTTTCAATACACGCATAGGTTCTCCCCTGGAATGTTGCTCACGGCACCAGGCTCACGGCCCGGCGCCGACGCTGCGCGCGACCCGGAATCCCAGGTCCGGGCGGGCCTCGTCACCGTAGCCCCGGGCGGCCAGCCTGAGGTCCGGGATCGTGCCCTGGGCCCAGCTGGAACCCCGGATCACATAGTAACGGCCCTCGTCGGCGCCCGCCGGGTCGATGACGACGGTGGCTGCCTTGCCCACGTAGGCCCGGTAAAGGTCGTTGGTCCACTCTGCCACGTTGCCGCCGAGATCAAAAATCCCCAGTGAATTGGAGCGGAAGGTCGCCACCGGCGCGGTGGCGGGGTAGCTGTCGTTGTAGCCCGAGAGGATATCGCCGACGCCGCCGCGGGCGGAGATATCGGCGAAGTTGCCCGATTTGGGCGGGGGCGGCAGAGAATTGCCCCAGGGGTAACGGGGCGCCTTTTGTGCTCTGCCCGCATAGCGAGCCGCCCAGGCCCACTCGGCCTCGCTGGGCAAGCGGAACCCGTCCGGGGCCGGCCAGATGGCGACAAGACGGCCACCCTCCTCACTGTATGCCGGTTCCAGACCCGCTTCCTTGCTGAGCCAGTTGCAATAGGCCGCGGCATCCTGCCACGACACCCTCACCACCGGATAGTCATCGCCGTCCATGCCGTAGCCCACGGCCGTACCCGATGCGTGGTTGGGGCGGAAGGCACGGAATTCCCGGTTGGTCACCTCCCGGGTGCCGAGATAAAACGGCGCGCTGATCTCTACCTCGCGCAGGCCTTCGTTGGCGCGCCGGCCGGGCTCACCCCGCGGCGTGCCCATGGTGAGGCGCCCCGCCGGCACGAGCACAAGCTC
>CBDTYJ010000037.1:0-14693 GCA_965364575.1 uncultured Gammaproteobacteria bacterium | reverse complement strand
GACCCTGACAGATCCGACACGATCTGCAGCGGCCGGTCGAACTCCACCCGGAATCCGCGACCCTGATCGCTGTCGAGCCGCTCGACCTGCAGCAGAACGCCGTCGCCGGTCGGTTGCGCGCGCGTCTGACCCTCGGCAGCGACACCGGTGCCGGGCGCGATCACACAGCACAAGAGCGCCAGCAGGCGCCTGACGCCCGCATATGACTTCTGATCAGAACTCGCCATCGCTTACCCGGTGTTCGCTGTTGCGGATTTCCTGGATGGTGATGAAGGTGTTGTCCGTATAGATGTGGCATGCCCCGGTGCAGTCCCGTAGCTCCGAGACCGTGTAACGGATCGTGGTCGGTACCTCGGTCTTCTTGTGCGGACCCGGATCGAAGTCGCCGGCATGGCAGCCGGCGCAGTCTGGCTGGTAGGCCGCGAACTGCCACGGGATCAGCTCATCATTGCTGGTGTGGCAATCGACGCAGGTCAGATTCTGCCGGTGATCTCCGGGATAGGTCCCACCGTGGACGTAAAAGGAAGGTGTCCAGGCCTGGGTATCGTGACAATCGCTGCACTCCCGGACGCTTCCAAAGTGACCCGGGCCCTTGCCTGTGGCGATATTGCCGTCGTGGCAGCTGCTGCAAGGTCCGCTTGCCTGACCGTGATCAAAAGTCGCCGGGATCCACGCCACAGTCAGATGGCAGACGTCACATTCGCCGTTAGTCGGGACGTGCTGGTCGTGCTTGCCGGTAGCGGTCACGTTGTCGTGACAACCGGAACAAGGCTCGGTCACGGTGCTGTGATCGAAAGTCGCCGGCGTCCAGGCTGTTGTCAGGTGGCACAGGTCGCATTCGCCGTTCGTGGGCAGATGCTGCGGGTGCTTGCCCTCGGCGAGGACGTTATCGTGACAGCTCGAACAGGGCTCTGTCACAGCGTCGTGATCAAAAGTCGCCGGCGTCCAGGCCACGGTCGTATGGCAGAGATCGCACTCACCCATGGTCGGCAGGTGCTCGGGGTCCTTACCCTCCGCAGTGACGTTGTCGTGACAGCTCGAGCACGGTTCGACAACGCCCTGATGGTCGAAATTCGCCGGCGTCCAGGCGCTGGTCAGGTGACAGAAATCGCATTCGGCATTGGTCGGCAGATGCCGGGGATGCTTTCCTCCCGCGACGATGTTGTTGTGACAGCTGGAACAGGGCTCGGTCACCGCGTCGTGATCGAAAGTGGCCGGCGTCCAGGCCGTGGTGAGATGACAGATATCGCACTCGCCCATGGTCGGCAGGTGCCGCCGGTTCTTGCCCTCGGCGACGATGCCGTTGTGGCAGGTGGAGCACGGCGCGGTCACACCGCTGTGGTCGAAATCCGCCGGCTCCCAGGCAAAAGTCGTGTGGCAGACGTCACATTCTTCCGTCGTCGGCACGTGGTTGGGGTTCTTGCCGGTGGCCGTACGCCCGTCATGACAACTCGAGCAGGAGCCGGTCACGCCGGAATGATCGAATAGCGCCGGACCCCAGGCGTCGGTGGAATGGCAGGCGCTGCAATCGGCGAGAGTGTCGACGTGCTGTGGATGTTTGCCTTCGGCGATGATGCCGTTGTGGCAGTCCTGACACTGGCCCAATACGGCAGAATGCTGCACGAACTCGATCTGGTCCCAACCCACGGCCAGATGGCAGTCGGCGCAATGGTCCGTGGTCGGCATGTGGCTCGGCGGCTTGATCGACGCGTCGATGGGCCCGACGTTGGCATGACAAAACTCGCATTCCGTCGGTGTGCCCTGGAAAACCTGGTTAACGTGGCATTCCTGACAATCGATCAGGCGGTGCTGACCTTCCAGCGGGAAGCCGGTAGCGAAATGATCGAACCCGCCCACGGCCGCCAGCGCCACACCTCCGGCGGATGCGGTCACGAGGACTGCCAGGATCAGGGCCGGGCGCGGGCCTCGTGCGGTCAGTCGCCACCACAAGTTGGAGGCCTCTGTGATTACGTTCATTGGGGTCACCGTTCCTGATCGAAGGCCTCTGTTCCGTGGCATTGCTGGCAATCCGGTCCGAAACCACCGCGGTGAATATCGTCGCCCGCGTGACAATCCACGCATCCAGTGGACGGATGAGCGGGATCAGTCAGATCCGGTTCGTGACACAGGCCGCATGCAAGCTGCTGATGCGCGCCCTCCAGCGGGTATTCGGTGGCTTGATCGTGATCGAACGTCCAGCTGATCCACGCCGCGGTGTTATGGCAGGTCTCGCAGCTCTCACCAAAGACGCCCTGATGGGCGTCGTCCCCCTGGTGGCATGCGCCGCAGGTCTTCAGGGTCTGATGGAACGCGCTCGAGAAATGACAGCTCTCGCAGGGTAGCGGATGGTGCGCCCCGGTCAGCGGGAATTCGCTGAAGTCATGGCTGAAGACCAGATCCTGGTGCCAGGAAGTCTGCCCGTGACATCGCCGGCAGTCGCTGCCGAGTTGCTCCTGGTGCGGGTCGGCGACGCCGTGACAGTCGACGCATGTCCTTGGTTCGGCCGGAGCTTCGACAGCGGCGCCTTTGGCGTGGCAGCCGGCGCACGCCACATCGCGATGGGCGCCCTCCAGCGGAAAATCCGTGTCCAGCTTGTGATCGAATTCCACCGTCCGCCAGCCCGTCTCATTGTGACAGCTGGCGCAGTCCGCGCCGTTGGCCTCCCTGTGCACATCATCCGCCCGATGACAGTCGACGCAGGCAGTCGGCAGATCCAGGGGAAGGCCCTTTCGATGGCAGGCTTCGCAGACGACCTGTTCATGCCGCCCCAGCAGGGGGAAATCGGTGCGTCGGGCATGATCGAAGGCGATCTTCTCCCAGCTCTCCGACACGTGACAGGTCTGACATCGGCGTCCGAATCCGCCGAGGTGGCGGTCTTTTCCGAGGTGGCACGAGACGCATTCCGATGATGCGCCCTCGAAAGTCTGGTCGAGATGGCAGGCCGAACACGCCGTATCCGCATGATGGCCCGTGAGCGAAAACCCGGTGCTGTCGTGGTCAAAGACCCTGGCCTGCCAATCGGTCTCGGCATGACAGCTCTTGCAATCGTCGCCCAGCTGCCCGTCGTGGACATCAGTGTGGCAACTGGCGCACCCGGGCTCAGCATCCCGGAACTTGGTACCGGGCTCGTGGCAGCTCTCACAGCGCAGCGGGACGTGAGCCCCGAGCAGCGGGAGGTCGGTCCGGTCATGGGGAAAATGATCCCGATCCAGTCCGACGATGTCCGCATCGCGACCCTTGTGTTCAGTGTGGCAGCGCCCGCAATCCACCGGTCCGTCAGTGCCCAGACGGCCGTGAAAGCGGTGTCCCTGCTCGACGTCCGCCGCGATGTCGTCATGGCAGGCCAGGCACATCGGTGACTGATTGGCCTTGTCGAAATTGACATGGCACTGCTCGCACTCTGACTCGAACTCGGCGTGCCCCTCGATCACGTCGCCCGGCATCAACAGCATTCTGCGCAGATCGAAGCCGCCTTCGGCGGCCGCGTTGCCATGAACGCCCATGGACAGCAGCACCATCACGAGGACCCGTCTCACCTCGGGAGACGCCCGATCTTTTCAGGGCCGGTGCGACGGGCCGGTCGCCACAGGCGCAGGTCCTGCGGCGGGCGCCCATGGGCCAGCAGGCTTGGCGGAGCAGATATCATATTTGTGCACATTAGTCCCAAATTTGTACAATGCAAGCATTCGCATCACACAACGGCCACTCTTTTGAATCATCCAGACACTGCCCTTTCGCCTGTTTCGGATCGCCATGACCGCCTTCGACCGGAGGCGTTGTCCGCGACCGACAACCGCCCGCTTTCCCACCCGCCAGGAGCTGGGCTCTCAGTACATGTGGACCACCACGATATGAACTGTCGCCGCCACCAGCATCATGAAGAAGATCGGCAGGTGCAGGATGTGCCACAGGGAAAACAGCCGCGCGAAGACGGCATAGCGGGCCATCCGTTCCAGCCGCTCGCTGCCCTGACGCCAACCGGCATAGGCAGTCTTCAGCATCCGGATCTGCTCCGGAGGCAGGGCCCCGGAGTGCAGTGCCCCGGCCAGCTTCGAAGCCACGCCTCGGCGCAGGCGTCGCAGGGCGTATCGTGCCCAGATGCTCCCCCGGAGCGAGAGGCTCCGATCGACCAGCGTCAATTCGATTCTCTGCAGGCGCACCGCGGTCCTTTCGTCGACCAGCGCGTTGCCAACGAACAGAGCGCGACTGTTTTGGTAGGCCTTCCGCAGATCACCGAACTCGATCTGGGCGCCGTAAAGCCCCCGGTGGATCTGTCGGTAGACGTAGCGACCGATGAGCCCGCTGCCAGCCACCGTCAACATGGAGAACAACGCTACATTGCTGTTCAGGGAGCCAAGGTGAAAATTGGAGTGGAACAGGATGAAGACCGGCCCTACGATGCCGAACAGCATGTGCAGCTGGAACCAGTAGCGGATCGGGAGCAGACGGCGCATCGGCTTCCAGTGCTTGCGCGCCGGATAGAGCATCAGCAAAGCCATCAGGCTGGCGCCGATGATGCCGAAGGCGTAGCCCCAACCCTCCTCGGCCGTGAACCAGAACTCGTCGCGCTGGGACCAACCCCAAACCAGAAGTGCGACTACGGCGATGGAGAAGACCAAGCCGAGGAGGCCGGATTCGCGCCGGGACAGCGCAGCGACGAGGCGTGCTCTGATCAGGGAAACGGAGAGGATCTTTTCCCGCGCCGGTCCGCAGGCGGGTTCGGAGACCGCTCGTGGGAGCGACTCGGCGCGATGCTCTCGCCCAGACGCGTGTTCGTAGATCATCCTGGCAACCCCGCTGTCACACACGAAGAACGTGGACCGGTAGCTTTGCGTCCCCGCCTCGCGACGGGTTTGCCTTTTTCAGTGGCCGGGAATCGTGGCACGAGCACCGTCCTGATGTCAATCAGTGCTTCCGCTGAGGAATGTCGCGCAACATCATGTTTTTTATGGTCATTGCAAACAATTCTCATCTCAAAGTTTCGCCCGCCCCATCGTTCAGGCCGATGGCTGCCCCCCCTCTCAGAGCTTGATCGGGTTCACGGTATCAACTGTGATCCCGTGCCAGCATGGCGCGGTTAGAGGACTGCTTATGTCAGGTATGGCCACCGCCACCGCGATTTATCTCACGCCGCTGCTGGTGCTTGTGTCGTTCTATGCCTGGCGCAAGAGGCGACATCACGAACGCAGTCTGAATTTTCTCGGCGAGTCCCTGGCCGCCGGCCTCGACGAACCGGACTCGCTGCATCCGGTAATCGACCACTTTCGTTGCATCGGCTGTGGCTCATGCGTCTCAGCCTGCCCGGAACATGACGTGCTCGGTCTGATCGATCGCAAGGCCAAGCTGGTCAACCCGGCCGACTGCATCGGTCATGGCGCGTGCAAGGCAGCCTGTCCGGAAGACGCCATCCGCCTCGTATTTGGCACCGCCACCCGCGGCGTGGAGTTGCCGGAGGTCTCGCCGAACTTCGAATCCAGCGTGCCGGGCGTGTTCATCGCCGGCGAACTCGGCGGGATGGGACTGATCCGCAACGCCATCGAACAGGGCCGTCAGGCCATGGACTCCATCCAGCGCTACGTGAAAGACCGGCGCAAGACCGATGGAATCCTGGACACACTGATCGTCGGCGCCGGGCCCGCCGGTCTGTCGGCCACCTTACGGGCGACGGAGGCGAAGCTTCGGAGCGTGACCATCGACCAGGACGTGGCGGGTGGCACCGTGGCCCATTTCCCTCGCGGAAAGCTCGTCATGACCGCGCCCGCCAGGTTGCCGCTGGTCGGCCAGGTGAAATTCAGCGAAGTCTCCAAGGAGAAGCTGCTGGACTTCTGGCACGCCGTGATCGCGGAACACAATGTGGAGATCCGGGGACAGGAGGCGTTGCAGGACATCGGCCGCCGGAAAGACGGGATCCTCGAGGTCGAGACGAGCCGTGGCCGCTATCTGACTTACTCGGTATTGCTGGCCATCGGCCGCCGCGGAACGCCGCGCAAGCTTGGCGTCCCCGGCGAAGACGGCTCCAAGGTGACCTATCGGATGACGGATCCGGCCCAGTATGCCGGCCAGAAAGTGCTCATAGTGGGCGGTGGTGACAGCGCGCTGGAAGCAGCCTGCGAGATCGCCGATCAGGGAAATGCCGAAGTCACCCTGTCGTATCGCGGTGATGCATTCAAACGCGCCAAGCCCCGCAACCGCCAGCGCGTCGAGCGGCTCGAGACGGAGGGTAGTCTGACCGTCCTGCTGGGCACGGAAGTCAAGGAGATCAGCGACCGGGCGGTGGCCATCCGCCGCGGTGAGGAGCGACTGATCGTCCCCAACACGGTCGTCATCGTCTGCGCGGGCGGTATCCTGCCGACGCCGTTCCTCAAGAAGATCGGAATCCAGGTGGTCACCAAATATGGCACGGAATAAACGCCTCGCCCTGTTGGTCCTGACTACAATCCTGGCGCCGTCGCCGGTGACGGTTTCTGCCGACCAGGAATCAGGACTGCCGGTCGAGCTGCGCCAGCAGTTGCTCCTGAGACAGTACCAGGCAGCCTTGCCGGAGCTGGAGCGACTGGCGTCCTACGGGAATGCAGAAGCCCAGTACCAGCTGGCGCTATGCCGACTCGATGGACAGGGGGCTCCGGCGGCCCCGGGCGAGGCGGTCGATCTACTGCTGGAATCTGCCGCCAGCGGACATGCGAAGGCGAACTACCTGTTGGGGTCCATGTATTACCAGGGCAAGGCGGTCGAGCCGAACATGAAGGCCGCCAAATACCATCTTTTCGCGGCCGCTCAAAAGGATCACCGGCTGGCCGGTGACCTGCTGCGGCGCATAGACGGACTCGACGAGGTCCAGAGTTCAGGCGGGACACAATCCCAGGCGCAGCTCTGGTCTGCAGCGCGAGCCGGCGCCACCGATCGCGCCGAACGCGCGCTTCGACACGGAGCGCGCCTCGATGGGGCGGATACCAACGGAGATACAGCACTGGTCATCGCCATCAGCAACCGACAGGAATCCATGGCGGTCTGGCTGCTGGGCCGGGGCGCCGATCCCGATCTGGCCGATCGGACCGGGAACGGCCCACTTCATCTTGCAGCCCGCCGGGGCATGGCAGAAGCCACCCGACACCTGATCGAAGCCGGCGCTACCATCGACGCACCCAATCGGGACGGTCGGACGCCACTGATCCTCGCGGTCAGCCAACGTAACCAGGATCTGGTCGAACAGCTCCTGGCGGCCGGGGCTTCACCCGGTTTCACTGACAAACAGGGGCGTTCGGCCCGGGATCTGGCGGCTTCGCTCGATGATCCCGCGATCGCACGCCTTATGGGACCACGCCAGCCGGCTTCGATCGGCACTCAACCCCAACGGCTCGCGATGTTGCGGAAACAGATTCAGGAACCCGGCAGTCTTTATCGGGGCTGGCCGATCGTGGCGGCGGCCGTTGCCCAGGACGAACTCGATCTCGCTCTGTCTCTGGTCAACGACGGTGCCGATCCGTGGCTGGCTACGCCGAAGGGGGATTCCGCCGTCTTTCTTGCCATGGAACGGGATCATGACGCGCTGGCCCGGGCTCTGCTCAAGGTCTCTCCTGTCCGCGACGAGCGCCAGCAAGCGGAGGCGGTGAAGTTGCTGGCGCTCGCCGCGACCCGCGGAGAGAGCCAGCTGGTGTCCGACCTGGTGGCTGTCGTACCGGCCACGTCCAGCACCTTGCTGCCGATCGACCAGACTCCTTTATGGCTTGCGATCCAATCAGGCAATTCCCGCGTCGCGCTGCAGCTCATGGGATGGCAGCCGCCGGACCTGCGCACTGATTCCGCAGGCATGGACCTCATGCTGCTATCCTCCCGACATGGCCTGATCCCCGTCATGCTTGGATTGCGTTCCCGGGGTTTCGGCCTAGAAAGTTCGGACGCGGGCGGGCGAACGGCGGCCTGGCTGGCGGCAGATCAGGGTCACTGTGAGCTGTTGGGAATGTTGTTGGCCCGGGGCGCGGCGGTCGATGCTGCCGACCGGGATGGCCAGACACCGCTTATCCGGGCGGTACTCGCCCGCGCGCCCGACTGCGTGGCCCTCGCCCTCGAATCCGGCGCCGAGGTCGACCATCGGACCCGCAGCGGCAACACGGCATTGATGCTGGCCGCGGAATCCGACGCGCAGATCGTCGGCCAGTTGCTGGCTGCCGGAGCGGACTACGAACTGCGCAACGAAAGCAGTCATACGGCCTTGATGTTGGCAGCTTCCAGTGGGTGCATCGATTGCGCCGAGACACTGATCGCCGCCGGGGCCAACGCGCGTCGCAGAAACGCCCAGGGCGCGAACGCAATCGACCTGGCCGGTGATAATCCGGCGCTGCTCGCCGCCCTCGGCCGCTGACACCCGGGTTACTGACCCGCGCCGGGTCAGGCCAGCTGACTGAGAAACACCGCCCCGACTGCCAGCGGGGAGACGAATCGCGCCAAGATGCGCCACACGCGGAATCCGGCCTCGCTCATGGCCAGTTCCTCTCTTGCAGCGTCACCGGACACCCGCCAGCCCGCGAACAGCGCAAACAGCATGCCGCCCGCGGGCAGCATGAAATTGGTCACGAGGTTGTCCAGGAAATCGAATATGCTGCGATCACCGATCAGCGGCACGCCCGGCAGCAGCCGCACCTCCTCCCACCAGCTGAAGGATCCTACGGTCAGGAGGCCGAACACGAACACCGCAAGCCCGAGCACCGGCGCCACGCGCTGGCGCGTCCAGCGGTCGCTCTCTTCGGCTCGGGAGACCATCATCTCCAGCATGGCGATGGACGAGGTCAGCGCGGCGACAAACACGAACAGGAAGAACAGGCTGCCGAACACGGTGCCGCCCGGCATCTGACCGAAGGCCGAGGACAAGGTGACAAACAGCAGCCCGGGACCCGCGGCCGGGTCCAGACCGTAGGCGAATACGATGGGGAAGATGGCGAGTCCGGCCACCAGGGCGACCAGCGTGTCGCCCATGGAGATGATCAGCGCCGACCGTGGCAGGTTGACGTGGGCGGGCAGGTAGGCGGAGTAAGTGAGCACTGCGCCGATCCCGACATTGACCGAGAAGAACGCCTGACCTACCGCCATCAGCACGACCTTGGGTGTCAGCCGGGAGAAATCCGGCACGAACAGAAAATCGATGGCCTCATCCGCGGCACCCGCCGCCAGGGCGTAACCGACCAGTCCCAGCAGCATCAGGAACAGCCCCGGCATCAGGATGTTCATCGCTTTCTCGATGCCGGAGTTGATGCCTCGCGAAACGATCAGCACGGTGATCACCATAAAGGCGGCGTGCCAGAACGTGGTCTGAGCCGGCTGATGCAGGAAGGCGTCGAAAACGACGCCGGCCTCGGCGGCGCTGAGGCCATGGAGCTGACCGCTCGCGGTCTTCAGCACATAGGCCATGGACCAGCCGGCCACGACGCTGAAGAAGCTGAACACGAGGAACACGGCGATGAGTCCCATCCAGCCCAGGCCTTGCCAGGCCCGCGACGCGCCGGCCTCGGCCGCCAGCCTGCGCATGGTGTTGGGGGCACTCATGCGGCCGCGACGGCCGATGACCATCTCGCTCATCATGATGGGCATGGCGACCACGAATACCGCGATCAGGTAAACGACGACGAACGCGCTGCCACCGGCAGACCCCAGCGTGTACGGGAATTTCCAGATGTTGCCGAGACCGACCGCGGCGCCGATCGACGCCATCAGGAAGGCCAGCCGGGATGACCAGTTCTCGTGAGGAGAAGATGTTACCTGCATGGCGGCCGGCCTCCTGCTTGCTTCTTATTCGAGGGCCCGGGGCGGCATCTTAAACCAACGGGGACTCAGACCCGGGGTCGGATGATCATCCCGATCGCCACCGCGATGCCCGCCAGGGACCAGACCACGACGGCGCCGCTGGGCAGATCGAACAACGCCGACAGGACCAGACCCAGGGCATAACCGGCCGCACCGCCGGCGTAGGCGACCAGCAGGGCGCGGGCGAACGGCAGCCGCCGGGTCGCCAGCGCGGGGAAGATCAGGCTGGCGAACACCAGATAGACACCGACCAGCTGCACCGAGGTGGTGACGCTGAAGGCGAACAGCACATAGAACACGCCACGGCCGAGCCGTCGACGGGCCGGCACCCAGATCACCAACACCGCGACGGCGACCGCCAGCGCCGGCAGCAGCTGTCCGTAGCTCACCCAGAGGATCTGGCCGACCAGCAGATCCCGGATCGCCTCGCCGCCGTGGGGATCGTTGGCCAGCAGGATCAGCCCGGCGGTGGCAGCGAGGATGAACAGCGCGCCGATGATGGCCTCCTGGACGGCTTCGAAATGATGCTCGGTCCAGGTCAGGAAGAGGCCCGCGACGAGGGCCGCACCCACGGCCGCCACCTGGGCGGCGAGCCCGTGGGGGTCGAGACCGGCGACCCCCGCGGCGATGACACCCAGGCCCGCGACCTGGGCGATCGCCAGGTCGATAAAGATGATGCCGCGGCTGAGCACTTCGCGGCCCAGCGGCACATGGGTGGCGAGCACGATCAGACCGGCCAGGAAACCCGGCAGCAGTATCCCCGGCTCCACTGCGGCCAGATTCACGGGCGCGCGGCCTCCAGCCGGCCCAGGATGGTCTCGAACCAGCTGAAGAGATCGTCGGTACCCGGCACGGCGCCGACGGTCTGGGGCATCACCACTGCCGGCGCCCCGGTCCGGCTGGCCAGCCAATCGGAGGCGCGCCTGCTCTGGTAGGCGGAGCGGATGATCAGGCTCAGGTCCCGGCCTTCGAGGCTGGCGAGCAGCTCCGCGAGATAACTGGCGCTGGGATCGATGCCCGGTTTGGGCTCCAGACTGCCGAGCTCCTCCAGACCCAGCCAGTGCTGCAGATAGACCCAGCTACGATGGTGGACCACGATGCCCATGCCGGAAAGCGATTCGCCGCGACGCTCCCAGTCGGCGACAGCCGCTGCCCAACGGGTTTCGAAATCCTCCAGACGCGCCTGGTAATATCCGCGGCCTTCGGGGTCGATCTCCATCAATCGGGGCCCGAGCACGGCCGCCACGCGGCCGATGTTGCGGGGATCCAGCTGGATGTGGGGATTGCCATAGGGATGGATGTCCCCGCCGGCGCGATCCACGCTCAGCGGCACCTCCAGCATCGGCACGAACTCCGCCGCCAGCAGCAGCCCTGGCTGGCTCTGGGCCACGCGGGGATTCCCCGCCTGGCGGGCCAGCAGGGGCAACCAGCCGGCCTCCAGGTCGGCGCCGGTGCAGATCACCAGGTCGGCGCGACGATAACGGGCGATCAGGCTGGGCCGCGCCTGGATATAGTGGACGTCCTGCATGCCCGTGGTGGCGCTGTAGACATCCACCCGCTCGCCTCCGAGTTGGGAAGCCAGCGCCGCCCATTCGGGCTCGCAGGCGAACACCCGGAGCGTATCGGCGGCAGCCGCAGGCGGCGAGGCCAGCAGCAGGAAGGCGCCGGAAAGCAGCAGGATTCGCACGCATCGCATCGGCCGGGCCTCAGAACTGGTGTGCGCCGTGGGCGCCGATGCTCAGCACATACTGGAGCACCACCTGGTTGTCCCCGTCGGACGACGACTCGTCCCGGGCGAATTGCAGCCGCAGGCGGCTGAACTCACTGCGCGAGTAATCGGCCATCAGAGTGTAGCGCTTGGGATCGCGCCCATCGTTATCGAGCGGGTTGGAGACCGTGATCCCGTTGAGGGAATTGTCCGCCGACAGCCAGTCGTATCGAACGCCGATGCGCCAGCGCGGGCGGAACTGATAGACCGCCTGGGCGTAGAAGCCTTTCTGATCGAGATCGTAGCGTCCGCTCTCGCTGACCGTTGTGGTCTCGGCGTCGGTCCGGCCACTTTCGTCCCGGTAGAAGTACTCCGTCTGGAACTTGAAGTTCCGTTCCCGGGAGTTGCCGTCCGGGGCCCACCTCCAGACGAATTCACCGATGAACATATCGTTGCCGTCGCCGTCGAAGATCATGTTGCCATCATCGATCTCCGCACCCCGTCCCTCCACGTCATAGCGGTACCAGGAGAAGCCGGTCTTCCAGCTGTTGCTGGCGTTCAGATCCCCACCGAGCTTGACGAAGGCGCTGCCGGCCCCGACGCCGTCATTCGCACCCCCGGCGGCAGGGAAGCTGTCGCCCGCCATGACCTCGGCCCCCAACTCCAGGAACAGGTCCATCGGCGCCACCCACCGTAGCTGCGCGCCCTTGTCCGTCAGGGCCTTGCCGAACATGGCGCGATAGACCAGCGGCTCGTCGGAGAAGTCCCAGCTGTGAGGATGGAAACGATTGTTATAACCCACTGCCGACAGGAACTTCCCGCCCTTGAACGTGAAACCGGCAGGCAGGGACAGGGTCTCGAAATAGGCCTCTTCCAGCTCGACTTCAGTCTCGCCCTCGGTGTCCTTGAACACCACGTCGGCGTAGCCGTAGAACCAGTCGTCCACGTTGCCGCTGACCACCAGCTCCGTCTCGTCCAGGGAGAAGCCTTCGGCGGTCAGTCCGGCCTCTTCGTCGAGCAGGAAGCCCGACATCTCGTAATCCTCGGGATCGTTGGAATAGCTGGAAAACTGGCCGTCCAGGATCAGACTGATGGACGGATTGAATTCATTGCCGCTGAAAAGGCCTTGCGCGCTTGCCGGAGCCATCGTGGCCAGCCCCGCAGCCGCACAGAACAGGAATAAATAACGCATCGCTCACGCCTCGCAAAATTCCGGTAGAACGACCCCGCTCTCAAGCGTATCGGGCCGCTATCTGAAAGTCGGAGAATCAGGCGAGTATCGGGGGTCCGCGAGCGGGAGATGTAAGGATGACGGCCCCGGCAACAATTTCCGGGACTACGCATGGCGCCGTCTCCGAGACGGCGGGATACCCCACGACCGGGCAGACGTGGCCGGTGACGCCGGGCTGGCCGCCGACCGCGCAGAGCACGCAGGGAGCATCCCCGAGCTGACCATCGTGGCTGACGACGTGCTGCAACAGGCCGACGTAGCTGCAGAGGACAGCCACAGCCGCGACCGCCGCCCAGCGGCGGAAAAACAGTCTGCTGCCAGAATCGTAGCCCGTCATCGTCGCCATATCGTCCAGTCCGGGGCCTGTCGGCCGATGAGCTTATCGACCGCGCGGAGCAGGATAGCATGGGCGGAACGCCGGTCCATACTATCTCCCGCACCCGCGGGTCTGCTGCGAGGGTCTGGTAAGCTCGGGGTCCACCGCTGCTATCCGGCTCGTACCGACACCCACTGCACCCGATGATGCCCACTCCGCCCGGTGAAGGCCCCCCTGGACCGATGAAGCCCGCTGCGCCTGATGAAGCAATGCGGCGGGCCATCGCCGAATTCCGCGCCGGCAAACCGGAGGCGGCGGCAGCAATCTGCCGCGAGCTGCTGTCAGCCAATCCGGACGCGGCCACGGCGCTCGAATTGCTCGGGCTCATCGAGGGCATGCACGGGGATGTCAGCGAGGCCAGGAACCTGCTCGAACGCGCCAACGCCCTGCGACCCGATCGTCCGGAGTTGCTCAACAATCTCGCCATCGCCTGCCGCAAGAGCGGCGATCCGGCCGCCGGAGCCGCCTATCTGCGTCGGGCGCTCAAACGGCATCCCACCTTCGTCCCCGCCTGGCACACCCTGGCTCTGATCCAGCAGCAGATGGGCGACTATCAGGCGGCGCTCGAAAGCCAGGAGCGGATCACTTCGCTGGAGCCGGATCATGCAGAAGCCTGGGCCAGCCTGGCGCAGATCCGCGAATCGCTCCATCAACCGGTGGCGGCGGCGGAAGCGGCCCGCCGTGCCCTCGAGTTGGATACCGGCAACGTGCTGGCGACCATGGTGCTGGCCAGAATCGAGCTCAGACAGGGGGAGGCCGCCGCCGCCCGCGAGCGACTGGAATCGGCGCTGGCGCGGGAGGACCTGATCCGGAATCACGAGATCATCCTGCGACAGCTGTTGGGGAGCGCGCTGGACCGCAGCGGCGAGCCCGAGGCGGCGTTCACCACCTTTGTGCAGGCCAATCGGCTACAGGCCCGGGATTACCATGCAGCCTACAGCATCTCCGAGGGTCCCTATGCCCTGCCGGCGGTGCGGCGCATCGCCGATTATCTGCGCGACGGCAGACTGGACGGGACACCGGCAGAGACGGACGACGGCTACCCGCCACCGATCTTTCTGATGGGTTTCCCGCGCTCCGGGACGACTCTGCTCGACCGCATGCTCGGCGCCCACTCGCAGCTGCTCAGCATCGAAGAACAGGAGACCCTGATCGATCTGCAACGGGACTTCGTGCTGCCGCCGGACGGCCTGGAACGGCTGGCGACCCTGGAACCCGGTCAGGCGGGGCTCTACCGTCAGGCGTATCGCCGGCGGCTGACCGATCTGGTGGACATGCCGCCGGCAGGCTGTCGCATCATCGACAAGCTGCCGCTGAATACCATCTTTCTGCCGCTGATCGGCCGGATCTTCCCGGACGCACGGATCCTGTTCGCTATCCGCGACCCGCGCGACGTCTGCCTTAGCTGTTTCATGCAGAGTTTCAGCCTCAACGCCGCGATGGCGCACTTCCTCGATCTGGAACTCACCGTCGAGTACTACCGGGACGTGATGGAACTGGGTCTGGACACCCTGGAGCGCTGGCCCCTGCATGTCCATCGGGTGCGCTATGAAGAACTGGTGGCGGACCCGGCCGCGATCGTG
>CBDTYJ010000036.1:0-14982 GCA_965364575.1 uncultured Gammaproteobacteria bacterium | reverse complement strand
TGCGGGCCAGCCTGACCCTCGACAGCTACAAGGTCATCGGTGGCAAGGACTGACCTCGGCGGGCGGAAACCTCATCTCGAAACGTGGCACCGCGAACGCGGCCAGTACGTCCTGCGGCCCCACTGACGGGAACATCGCCGGATCGGCCTGCAGCCGTTCGACCCGCGCGCCGCCCATGGCGCCCCGGGCCGATGGGGTGAGCAGGAACTGACGGCCATCGAGTCTCTGGATCAGGGTGCGCAATGCCGCCGGCACCAGGCGAGTGGACACCGGCACTTCAGGACCCCGGGGCCGCCAGGCCAGATCGGCGACCGACCGTCCGTCCTGAGTCACCTGTAGCCGCCGGCTACCATCCGGATCGTGGTCGAGCGTGAACCCCCCCAGCTCCTTGGGGATCCCCCAATTGGCTCTCCCGCCCGTCACGCTCTGCGCACTGCTGACGAGGATGCGCGTGATCGACCACAGCAGTCGGCCGCCGGCGCGGAATCGTCCAGGGATAAAGAGCAGTTCCCGGTACGGCCCCGCTTCGGAGTGCCAGTAATCCACAAACATCAGCAGTCCGATACCCGGGCGCGCGAATTCGCCCGAGTCGGCCATGGCGTACCATCGCGGATCCACCGTCCCCCGGCGCCGCTTGAGCAACAGGACCAGGCCGCTGCCCTCCAGGCGCCACGGCGCTGGCACGCAGCCCATGCCGGCCGCGGCCTTCCTCACTTCGCTGACCGACTCCTGTATCAAGGGCAATCGCGATCCTGGCGGCGGCTGAGCGATGAATGTGACGTGACCGTGAATACGGCAGGATAGTTGGACGCCATGCCGGTGGGGATGCGTTCACCGAATTCACCCTTGACGCGGCCGTACAAAGGCTCAAGCGGCCGGGTGGCGATGCGATCGTAGTCGGCGCGCAAACCGCTCATCTCCGCCGCGTCGGCGTCGAGCCAGTAGATCCTGGCGTCACCGCAGGGCTGAAATGTCGTCAGGGGTTCACCCATCACCAGATACCCCTCCACCTCGCCTTCGGCCAGGGCCGGTCGCCGCTTCAGTGTCACCTCGCGGGTGAGTTCCCGGGCGCGCGAAGCGATCGCGGTGAGCTCGAAGGTCTCGATTTCGGCGGCCTGGCCCTTGAGCCGCTTCAGCTGCCGGGTCGGCCGGCCGGTCTGGTCAAAGGCGACGAACATCACCACGTCTCCCAGCCCCGGTGGCTCGGGCGGCATGGCGATGAGCTGGCTGCCCTCACGGTGAAAATAGGCCAACCGGTCCCCCTCGAAGTAATACCGGTCCCGCGTGGCACCGTATTCTCCGGTGACGACCTCCTCGACAAAGCGGGTCGAATCCCCCTCTACATAAGCTCGATAGACCATCTCAACGTCGCCGTCCCGGCTTTCCCCCTCGACCATCGGCAGCTCCCGGGCGCTGGCCTCGATATCGGCCAGCTCGGCCGGCAGCGCCGGCCCATCGTCCGTGGCGCCTGATGGCGGCGGTGCCGGGCTTTCGCCGCAGGCGACCAAAAACGCCAGCGCGCTCAACATCGTCAATCGCCAGGATCCTGCGTCAGACCTTCGAATCATCCCTCGTCCCTCTTCAATCCTCGTGTTTCGGACCCACCAGCCGGAAAGATCCCTGCATGCTGGCGCATCGCCGGCCCTGATCGTCGATCGCATCGACCGTGGCCTCGAAGGCGACATTGCCGCGACGTGTCTCCGCCGGCGCCTTGATCAGGGTGGCGATCACGCGGACATCCGACCAGACCGGCCGCAGAAAACTGATACTGGAATCCTTGACGAAGATGTCCCCGTCCCGCCCCTCGGCAGCGGCGCACTCCTCACACAACCGCCAGGCGGCCAGCACCATCGCCGAGTAGATACTGCCACCGAACATGCTGCCCTTGTCGTTGCGGTTGCCGGCCAGGGGCACGGCCATCACGACTTCAGCGGGCGAGGCAGAGGTCTCACTGAAGGCGAGGCTGCGATAGGGCTCGATCCGGGCGAGTCTTGTCTTCATCGGTGCTCCGCAGGCGTGGCCAGCTCCAGCAGCAGGCTGCAACAGCTGAGACCGCCCTCCGCCTTGGCCAGTTCATCGTTGGCAATCATGATGGGTTCGATGCCCCTGGCGGCCAGCCGTTCCCCGGTCCGCGGGCCCGAAGCGCTGAGCATGACCCGGCCATTGACGCACACGGCGTTCGCGGCTTCGCCGTCCCCGGGTGCGACACACACCGTCTCGTGGCCGGGGAACGCTTCGCCATCGATCCGATCGGGATCGATCAGGATCAGGCGCTCCCCGATCAGGGTCGCCGAGGTCTTCAGATGCAGGCAGCGGCCGATCTCCAAGGGGATGACGCGGTATCCGAACGGAGCGAGGATGGCCCTGAGCTGCCGGATGCCGTCCCCATTGGTGCGTCGCGAGCGGCCCACGAACACATCCTTGCCCGAGACCATCACGTCGCCGCCGTCCAGCGTGCCGGGTACGCGGATTTCGGCCAGGGTCCGATAGGCTGACAGGGCCCGCGCGGTGGTCTCTGTCTCGCCGCGTCTCGATTCGGCTCCCGGGCGGGCGATCACGGCAATCTCGTCGAGCACGACGGCGGTGTCCTCGACGAACACGCCGTCCGGATGATGGTCGGCCGCCGGTAACCGCTCGACGGCACAGCCGGCGTTCCGCAGCGCATCCTCGTAAGCGGCGTGCTGGCGCGCCGCCCGACGGGGGTCGATCCGCCGGCGTGCGGCAAAAGCCAGCTCGCAGTTGCCGATGGCCGGGCTGACGGCCCGGGTCATGGCCAGAGTCCGGGTCATCGGTCAGGCCAGGAAACCGCCGTCCACCGGCAGCGCGGCACCAGTGATGTACGAGGCCTCGTCCGAGGCGAGGAATACGATCGCCGGAGCGATCTCCTCGGGCTGGGCGACCCGGTGCATGGGGATGAGTGGCAGGATCATGTTCAACATGCGTTCGTTCCCGGTCAGCGCGGCGGCGAAGCGGGTATCGGTCAGGCCCGGCAGGACCGCGTTGACCCGTACTTTCCAGGGCGCGCATTCCTTGGCGAAAGCCTGGGTCATGCTGATCACTGCCGCTTTGGTGATCGAATAGATTCCCTGATACGGTCCCGGCCGCACGCCGTTGATGGAGGAGGTATTGACGATGGCGCCGCCGTCCTGCTCTTTCATCATCGATGCGGCCTTCTGCGACATGTGAAAGTAGCCGCGGATGTTCACCTCGACGGTCTTGTCGACCATGGATAAGGGCGTCTCTGCGATGTGCCCGAAATGCGGGTTGGTGGCGGCGTTGTTGACCAGCACGTCGAGACGACCGAAATCCGCGGCGATGGTGGCGAACGCAGCCTCTACCGCTTCGGCGTCGCCGACGTGACAGGCCAGCGCGGTCGCCTGTCCGCCTGCTTCGCGGATCGAGGCGGCAACGGCTTCCACCGAATCCGTCTTGCGGCTGGAGACGATGACGTGAGCGCCGCGCGCGGCGAACAATCTTGCAGCGGCTTCACCGATGCCGCGGCTGGCGCCCGTAACCATGGCCACCTTGCCGGTGAAGTCCAACACGGTCGGATCATGCATGGGGACTTTTCTCCTTTATACGCCGCGCCGTCCGGCGGCGACGGCTTCGGCATTGGCGGAAAGGACCGCGCCGAGCCGTCCGAATCCGGCGAAGCGCGGGTCCGATGTCTGGCCGTGTGCGTAGCGGTAATAGATCTGCTGGACGATCACCGCCAGGCGGAACAGGCCGAATGCGTAATAGAACACGAAATCAGCCGTGTCCCGGCCGGATCGTTCACCGTAGTATTCGACGATCTGGCGGCGGCTCATCATCCCCGGCAGGTGGGTGGGCATCATCCGCGCCGCCTGCATCGGCGCCGGGTCATCGGCCTCGATCCAGTAGGCCAGCGAGCAGCCCAGATCCATCAGCGGATCGCCGAGAGTAGCCATCTCCCAGTCCAGCACGCCGCGGATGCGCAGACCGTGACCGTCATCGCCGAGCACCACGTTATCGAACTTGTAATCGTTGTGGATGATGGCGGCCCGGGTGTCGGCGTCCGGCATGTTGGCGCCTAACCAGTCCATCAGCGCTTCGTTGTCAGGAACGTCCCCGGTCCTCGCGGCGCGGTAGCGTTTGCTCCACCCCTCGATCTGGCGCAGCACATAGCCCTGCGGGCGTCCGAGATCCTCCAGACCGGCACGCCGGTAGTCGATGTCGTGCAGCTCGAGGTGCACGTCGATCAGGTTTTCACACAGGGCGCGGGCATCATCGGCACTCAGGGTCAGCCCCCGGGGCAATTCGCGCCTGAGGATGGTCCCGCTCAAGCGCTCCATCACATAGAACGGTTCTCCCAGCACCGACACGTCTTCGCACAGGGCCAGGGGTTCAGGGCTATAGGGGAACACCCGATGGAGTCGCTGCAGGACCCCGTATTCCCTGCTCATATCGTGGGCGCTGCGGGCCTTGGTGCCGAAAGGCGGACGCCTCAGCACCAGTTCCCGATCGCCGATACGAAGCAGATAGGTGAGGTTGGAGGCGCCACCGGGAAACTGGCGGATCTCGACCGGGCCCGCGAAATCCGGCAGCGCCTGGTCAAGGAAGGCGCTCACCCGCCCCGCGTCCAGTTCCTCCCCCGGTCGCGGCCGGGTGGTCTCGTTTTCCGGATCCAAGCCTCAGCTCCGGGCCTGCCGGGCTTTCAACAGGTGCCTGGCCAGGGACAGCTTGTGCACTTCGTCCGGCCCGTCGTAGATGCGGGCGGCGCGCTCCTCCCGATACCAGAACGCCAGCACGGTATCGTCGGTCACGCCCAGCGCGCCATGGACCTGGATCGCCCGGTCGACGACGCGTTGCAGGGTATTGGCGGTCAGGAACTTGATCATGGAGATGTGATCCCGAGCGGCCTTGAATCCATGCTTGTCGATCCGCCATGCGGCCTCGAGGACCAGCGCCCTGGCGGCGTGGAGTTCGGCGCTGGATTCGGCGATCCAGGCCTGTACAAGCTGCTGTGAGGCCAGCGGGCGTTCCGGCGCCAGTTCCCTTGTCAGCGCGTAGTCGCACATCATCTCCAGCGCCCGGCGGCAGATGCCGAGCCAGCGCATACAGTGGTGTATGCGGCCGGGTCCCAGACGCTCCTGGGCCATGACGAAGCCCGCGCCAGGCCGGCCCAGCAGATTCGTGGCGGGCACCCTGCATCCTTCCAGACGGACCTCACCGTGGCTGAAGTACCCGTGACCCGCGTGGCCCATGACCGGGATGTTCCTCACCAGTCGGAAACCGGGGTTGTCGCATTCCACCAGGATCATGCTGGCACGCTCGTAGCGATGTGCCTCCGGATCGGTCACGGCCATGACGATGGCGAAATCCGCGTCATGGGCCGCGGTCGCGAACCACTTGTGGCCGTCGATCAGGTAGTCGTCACCGTCCCGCACCGCGCGGGTGCCCATCTCCACCGGATTTGATCCCGCAAACTCCGGCTCGGTCATGCAAAAACAGCTGCGGATCCGGCCGCTGGCCAGGGGTTCCAGATAGCGGGATTTCTGCTCATCGCTGCCGTGGAGCAGGAGCAATTCCGCGTTGCCGGCGTCGGGGGCCTGACAGCCGAACACGAAGTGGCCCAGGGGCGAGCGACCCAGTTCCTCCGACCACAAACCCAGCTCCACCAGATCGGCGCCAGCACCACCGGCTGCGGCCGGCAGGTTCGGCGCCCACCAACCTGATCCGCGGACAGCGTCTCGCTGCGCCTCCAGGGCGGGGCCGAGCTCGTCCCAGCGGGCAGCCAGCAGGAGCGGTTCCAGGGGGACGAGATTCGCATCCACGAAGGCACGTATCTCGGCGAGGCGGGCTTCCGTTTCCGGGTTGACGGCAAAATCCATGCTATTCAGCGGAACGTGATCAGGTCACGATCTCCGGTCATCTCCAGATGAGTGATGTTGTTGTAGCCCATCAGCAGCGCCTCGGCGACCGGGCGCCCTTCGGGCAAGTACAACTGGGTGATGGACGCATTGTACAGGCTGATGGTCAGCCCCAGCGCCCGCCGTCGGGACAGGCCGAGGACGGAACGCAGCAGCGCGGTGATAATGCCGCCGGAGGTAAATACCGCCAACCGGGCCCTGGGTCCGAAACTGCCCTGCAGCCGTTCCACTGCGTCGACGGCGCTCTGACAGAAATCCGGCCACGACTGCACCGGCGCGCCCTCGTGGGGCAGGCCCTCCATCCAGCTTGAGAGCACGTGGCGCAGCGCCTGCTCCAGCAGTTTGCTGTCGGCCAGCAGGTCCTCGAGGCTGTCGACCGCATTGGCGGGATCCCCCAGAAAGGATGGCAGATAAGCCTTGAACAGGGCGACATGGTCGTACTCGGCGAATTCCGGCATGGTCCGCAGCGGCGGCGGCGAATCACCCATCGATCCGCGGGCGATCTCCGCCGTGCGGTCCTGGCGCACCAGGCCGCCCGAGCACAGCCCGTCCAGATGAGGCAGGCAGTGCCGCACGTGATGACCGACGATACGCGCCTGGCGCTCGCCGATCGGCGAGAGTTGGTCATAATCGCTGTCGCCGAAGGCGGCTTGACCATGACGGATCAGGTAGATGACGGACATCGGGATATCCGGTTACGCCTGGGATCGGGCCTCGGTCGGACGACCATAGGAAGGGTCTCGCAGGGTGTCAATCGGTGCCGGTTCGCCTTGCCAACAGGGGCGAATCGTGCATTATCTCCCCTTTTCCCCGGTCAGGGACATTGCATGAGCGAACAGGGACGGCGGGTATTCATCACCGGATCGGCCAGCGGTCTGGGCCGCGCCATGGCGCGGCGGTTTGCCCGTGAGGGATGCCGGGTGGCCGTGGCGGATGTGAATGATGCCAGGGCGATGGAGGCGGCCGAAGAAGTCGAGACGGCTGGCGGCGAGGCCCTGGTCCTGCATTGCGATATCACGTCAGATGCAAGCGTCAGCGACGCTGCGGCGGAGGTCGACCGGGCATGGGGCGGTGTGGACGTGCTGATCAACAATGCCGGCGTCGCGGCTGCGGGCACGGTCATCGACACATCCATGGAAGACTGGTCATGGATGCTCGACACCAACCTGCTCGGCGCGGTGCGCATGTGCCGGGCCCTGGTCCCGTCGATGCAGGCTCAGCGGTACGGCCATGTCATCAACGTGGCCTCGGCGGCAGGCATCGTGCAATCGCCGGGCATGGCCAGCTACAACGTCGCCAAGGCCGGCATGATCGCTCTGTCCGAGACGCTGCGGAATGAGGTGCGCCGGTTCGGCATCGGCGTGACCGTCGTCTGTCCCTCGTTCTTCGCTACCAATCTGATGGAGTCCTACCGGGGGCCCACGACCGGCGTCAAAGAGATGGCGGACAAGCTCATGCGGCGCTCCTCGCTGGACGCGGACGATGTGGCCGACGCGGTCTATCGAGCCCTGGAGAAGGACGAGTTGTTCGTATTCGCCCACAACGAGGCGCGGCTCGCCTACCATTTCAAACGGCTGATGCCCGGGGTGTTCTATTGGAGCACCGAGCGGGCCGCCCAGAAGATGTTCGGCGACCTCGTCGAACTCGAACCCGATGATCGCTGAGGTCGCGGCCGGATCACCGGCCTGCCGGCGAGAGGACTGATTTCCGTGATCGAGACGACGGCCGGGACGCCCGGCCTGGAACCGTTCGCCCCGCCCCGGTTGATGGCCGGCAGGCACGTGCAATCCGTGCTCGCCAGCCTGCCCCTGCGGCGGCCGCTGGTCGAGCGGCGGGTCCGGGATCTGATACGCAGCTCTACGGACGTGCTGGTGGATTGTGGTCACGGCATCCGTCTGCATGGATATTTTTCGCCCCGCAGTCGCGCTGAAGAGCGACCGGCCCGGGGGCTTGCGGTGCTCATCCATGGCTGGGAAGGCAGCTCGGATTCTCTCTACCAACTGTCCACAGCCCACTATCTGCGGCAACGGGGTTTCGACGTCTTCCGGCTGAATCTCCGGGACCACGGTCCCAGCCACCATCTGAACCCGGAGTTGTTCCATTCGAACCGCATCGACGAAGTGGTGGCGGCGGTGGTACGTATCGGCGAGATGTTCCCGGATGTACCGCTGCTACTCGGCGGATATTCCCTCGGCGGTAATTTCGCCCTGCGCGTCGGCGTGCGCGCGCCGGAGGCGGGGATCAATCTGCGTCAGATCGTCGCTGTGTGCCCGGTGCTGGAGCCGGCCCACACGCTGGAAGCCCTCGAGACGGGCTGGGCCGGGTACCGCACCTATTTCATCCGCAAGTGGCGCCGCTCGTTGTTGCGCAAGGCACAGTGTTTCCCGGAGCTCTACGATTTCAGCGACCTCCACGAGCTGCAGACCCTGACCGCCATGACCGAGTTTTTTGTCGAGCGTTACTCCGGTTTTCCCGATCTGGATACCTACCTCAAGGGCTATGCCCTGACCGGGGACGTGCTGGCGCCCTTGCAGGTCCCGTCTCATCTGATCACGTCCCGGGACGATCCCGTCATCCCGTCGATCGATATCGAGCGCCTGGCGCGGCCCGCGGCCCTGACTATCACGGTGACCGGGAGAGGCGGCCACTGCGGCTTTATGGAAAGTCCCCGGATGATCAGCTGGGCCGAGCGCCAGATGGCCGGCATCTTCGACCGGGTAGCAGGATCTTGAGCGTTGAATCAGAGCGCCCTCCGTGGCTGGCGGAAGTGCTCGCCGTGGCCGCCGCGGTGGTGTTCAGCGCCGGTGGGATCTATCTGCTGGCGGCTCCGGACCTGGTGATGCTGCGTCTCGCGGTGCTGGATTTTCCTGGCTGGCCGGTCTACGTGCTGGGCGCCCTGCAGATCGCCGGCGGGGTCGCCCTGCTGCGATCAGGAACACGGCGCTTCGCGCTGGTGTTGCTGGCCGTGATCAGTCTCGGTGAGCTGGCGGCGTCCGTCGCTTACCGGGAGCTGGAGCCGGCGGCCCAGGCTATGATCCAGCTGCTGTTGCTGGTGGCCATACTTTTCCTCGGCGGCAGGCGCCCTGTCTAGGAGCCGGCTGCTCTCCGCACCCGCTCTCCTTCGCCGAACTGCAGCTCGGCGAGGCGCGCATAGATCCCGCCCTGGGTCAGCAGGTCCGCGTGGCTGCCGGTAGCCACGATCCTGCCGCCATCCATCACCAGGATCCGATCGGCCTTGATCACCGTCGCCAGCCGATGGGCGATGATCAGCGTGGTGCGGTTGCTCATCAGATGCTCGAGGGCGTCCTGTACCTTGAGTTCGTTCTCCGCATCCAGCGCGCTGGTGGCCTCGTCCAGCAGCAGCACAGGGGGGTTCTTGAGGATCGCCCGGGCGATGGCGACGCGCTGGCGCTGGCCGCCGGAGAGACGCACGCCGCGCTCGCCCAGATGGGTCTGATAGCCCTCGGGCAGCGGCTGGATGAATTCGTCCGCCATGGCCGCTCGCGCTGCCTCGACCACGTCCTGATCGCTGGCCCCCGGCCGTCCGTAGCGGATGTTCTCCATGGCGCTGGTGGAGAAGATCACGGTCTCCTGAGGCACGATGCCGACGCGCTCCCGAACTTCTGCCAGTCGCGCGGCCGCGATATCGGTCCCGTCCAGCAGTATCCGGCCCGCATCCGGATCGTAGAAGCGCAGCAGCAGGCGGAACACCGTGGTCTTGCCGGCCCCGGAGGCACCGACCAGGGCCACTGTTTCCCCGGATCTGACTTCGAAACTGACATGATCCAGCGCCAGTTCGTCGGCGCGGGACGGATACGAGAAGCTGACGTCATCCACGCTGATCTGGCCGCGGCCGGCCCGTAGCGCCACGGGTTTGACGGGATCTCTGACGTCCGCCTCGGTCGCCAGCAACTCCATGATCCGCTCCATGGCGCCGGCTGCCCGCTGCAGTTCACCCCAGACCTCGCTCAGGGCCGCCAGCGATCCGGCGGTGAGTATGGAGTAGAGTACGAACTGACCCAGTTCACCGGCGCTCACCTGTCCGCTGATCACCGCCCGGGCGCCGAACCAGAGCCCCAACACGATGGAGCCGAAGATAAATATGATGGCGACCGCCGTCAGCAGGGCCCGCGCCCGGATCCGGCGCAGCGCCGTGCGGAAAGCGTCTTCCACCGCCTCCGCGAAGCGCGCGGACTCCCAGGATTCGCGTACGTAAGCCTGCACGGTCTGCATCGCGCCGAGCACTTCGCTGGCCATGGCGCTGGTGTCGGCGATGCGATCCTGGCTGGCCCGGGATAGGCGGCGCACCCGGCGGCCGAACAGGATGATGGGAAGCAGCACGATCGGGATCATCAGTACGATGGTGCCGGTCATGGACGGGCTCGTGATCAGCAGCATGGTGAACCCGCCGAACAGCAGGAACAGGTTGCGCAGCGCGATTGAGGCCCCGGATCCGACCACGGCCTGGAGCACTGTGGTGTCGGAGGTCAGGCGGGACAGGATCTCGCCGGTGCGCGTGGTCTCGAAGAAAGTCGCGCTGAGGCCGAGCATGTGGTCGAACACCTGGCGGCGTATGTCTGCCACAACCCGTTCGCCCAGCCAGGTGACCATGTAGTAACGGGCGGCGGTGGCCAGGGCCAGCACGATGGCGACCGCCATCAGGGCCAGGAAATAGCGGTCGACCGAGGCGGCATTGGCCTGGGAGAATCCCTGATCGATCATGTACCGGACGGCCACCGGCAGGCTGAGGGTGGCGCCCGCCGCCACCACCAGCGCGACCAGCGCCATCGCCAGATGGCCGCGGTAGGTCATCAGATAGGGCAAGAGCTGGCGCAGCGGACGCAGGGTCCGGCTGCGGGGGGCGTTCGGATCGATGGGTATGTCGGTGGAGCGCATGGTTTCGCGGTCGCCGGGAGAACGGCGGATTATACGGCATGCGGCCCCAGCGCCCGCTCCATTTCAGCCTGCCAGCGCCGATAACGGGATCGCAGCGCCGGCACCGCGCGTGCCTCGTAGCGGAGCGTCTCTCCCTGTTCGGGCCAGGCGGCCGGCGATCCGGAACACAGCCAGGCCAGGCCTCGTGCGGTGGCCTCGGCTACCTCCGGTCGCAGGACCTGGAGGCCGGCTGCGCTGGCCAGGGTGATGCAAAACAGCGGCATGCGGCTGAGTCCGCCGCTGGCCACGATGCATTGCAGCTTGTCCCCGTCCTGCTCGCAACGCCGCAGGTTCTCCACCAGCATGAAAACCACGCTCTCCATCACCGCCTGCAGCCTGGCATCGACAGATCCGTCGCCCACGTAACGGCACGGGAAGCTGGCTCGCCACCAGGGGGAACCGAGGCCCGCATGACCGTTGAGGAAGACCGGTACGCCTGCGTCGTCGACGCCGGCCGCAGCCAGATGCTGATGCCACGTATCGATGCCGAGACTCTCGGCCTCGGCATCCAGCGCCGTGGCGGCCCCGTTGACAGTCCCCTCCCGGGCCAGCGCCAGGCCGGCGGCATCGCCACGTATGACGCTGGTCAACAGGCCGTTGGCATCCCCGGATCGTTGCAGCGGGCGCAGCAGGAAAGCGCCGGTGCCTGCGTTGACATAGACGGTATCGGGCGCCGGCGTGCCGCGAGCGTGCAGAGCGGCAGACTGGTCACCGGTACAGCGAAGCAGGGGGATGGCGCCGCCGCCGGCGAGCAGATGGCCGAAGCCCTCATCCTCTGCCACCGCCGCGGGCAGGGCGTCCCGATCGAGGCCGAAGCGGGTCAGCATTTCCTCGGACCAGTCGCGGGTGTCCAGGTCCCACAACAAGGTCCGCGATGCGTTGGCAGGGTCGGCAGCCAGGGTCCGCTCCCGGGTCAGCCGGAAGATCAGAAAACTGGCCAGCGGTCCCCACGCCAGCCTTCCCTGATCCCGGGCGGCGCGGACCGGGCCCAGGTTATCCAGACACCAGCGCAGCTTGCTTGCACCGTAGTGGGCGGAGACCCGCAGGCCGGTGATGCCATGGACCCGGTCCGGATCCAGATCGAGACCGGCAAGCCATCGCTGGTGGCGAGTGTCTCGCCAGGAAATCACGGGCGACAACGCTTCCCCGGTGGACCGGTCCCAGCAGACTATGCTGGAGCGCTGGGTGGCGAGACCGGCACCGAGACAGGCGCCGGCAGGCTGTCGTGCCAGCAGGCGTCCGGCGGTCCCCGCTACCGTCGCGAGCAGGGCCTCTGCGTCATGCTCGAACCAGCCGGGACACGGGTTGGTCGTTTCCACTGCCGCCTGCTCGCGATCCAGTAGCGTGCCGGATGGCGTAAACGCGATCGCGCGGCTTGCGTGGGAGCCCTGATCGAGGGCGAGGAAAAACTCAGCCACCCGGCCAGTCTCCCTCGACGGGCTCGAGCCGCATCCGGGCGGTATCCGCCTTGTCCTGCCGCTCCGGCAGCGAATCGCCGATGCGCTCCATGACCTTCTCCGCCGTCGCCCGCCATGCGGTCAGCTTGCCGCCGAAGATGGACAGGACGCGCGGCCGGCGTTTGCGGTCGGTCTCGAGACGGGTCTCGCGGCTGCGGTGGAACGCGTGCCCCGTGGCGGACGGCAGCACCCTTAGCCCGGCGAAGCCCGTGGCGTCCGACAGGTCTCTCGGGCCGGTGTCCGGGAAATAGTGGCGGACCACGGAGAGCAGATACCGCCGCTCCGACGGCCGCGGCCGCACTGTCGCCGGGTCGCCTTCGAAACGCGTCTCCGTGGTGCCGACCAGGGTGCCGTCCGGCCACGGGAGGAAGAAGATACCCCGACCGTCCCGCGGGTTCTCCAGATAATAGTTCCGCCGCAAGTGCCAGCCGCGAAACACCAGGTGTGTCCCCTGTATCAGGTCCACGTCCACCCGCGGCGGCGCCGGTTTGATGCGCCCGATCAGTTCTGACGCCCAGGGTCCGGCGGCGTTGACCAGCACCCGGCAGGCGACCTCTGTCTCGCCCCCGGGTTGACGGCAACGGGCGTGGACACCGTCATCGCCGAGCTCGGCCGAGAGAAATTCGGCGGGCATCATCAGACGGGCACCGAGTCTCATGGCCGAGGCCATGACGGCCCGGGTCAGTGCCCGATCATCGGTGCGCGCGTCCTGGTAACGGAAGATGGCCTTCAGATCCTCGCGCAGCAGCCCGTCGGCAGGGTCCACCGCGTCCGGCCCCAGTCGCGCGAATCCGGTCCCCGGACGGAAACCCGCCAGCAGCGCGTAGAGGGACAGGCCCGTCAACAACTGCCATTGATAGCGACGGCCATGCCGATACAGGGGAAGATAAAACTGTTCCATACGCACGAGGTCCGGCGCGACCTCGAGCATGATGCGTCGTTCCCGCAGGCATTCACGTACCAGTCCGAGCGAGCCGGTCTCCAGGTACCGAAGTCCGCCGTGGATGAGCTTGCTCGATCGGCTCGACGTGCCACTCGCCAGCCCACGCTGTTCGACCAGGATCGCCGAATAACCATCGGCCGCGGCGGCCTGGGCCACCCCGACGCCATGGATCCCGCCGCCGACGACCAGGACGTCGCAGCGCTCGTTCAATAGGGGGCGCTCCCCGGAGAGAAGCGCGGGTCTTTGAGAAGATCGCCGATGGCCATGGTCTCGATGTACCGGGCACCCCGGGCAGCCAGGTCGATGGCCAGGTCCGCATCGGCCGCTTCGTACAGGACCCAATGCCAGCCGCATTCCGGCAGCGAGGTCAGCCCCTCCGGCAGCTTGCGGTGATTGCAGAACACGTATTCCGGCGCCAGCGTCTCCGCTTGCGCCAGACTCTCCGGACTCCAGCGCTCCAGGACCCAGGCGATGCTGACCTCTGGCCGGTGGCTGGCTTCGAGCAGCACTTCGTGGCTGAACGAGGTCACGACGCAGCGTTCCAGGATCGGCGACAAGACATCGAGACACGGTTCGAGGACCCGTTCGACGCCGAAGCGGGACAGGCTCTCGGTCTTGATCTCCACGAATGCCGTGACGCCGGGCTCCGTGGCCAGCCAGTCACAGATCAGGGACAGCGACGGGAGGCGCGCCTTCGGGCAGACGTCGCCGAGCCGGGCGGACTCGCCTACGCTTACGTGCTGCAGTTCTTCCCAACCCATGTCCAGGGCGCAGCCGGGCCGTCCCGCGGTGCGTTCGAGGGTGGCATCGTGGAGCAGGATCGGCACGCCATCAGCGGACAGCTGGACATCGAACTCCACGTGATCCGCACCCGCATCCACGGCGGCCATCAGGCTCTCGACGGTATTTTCCGGCCAGCGGCTTGCCCAGCCCCGATGAGCGACAAGTCTCGGCACCATAAACGAATCTCCCGGCGACCGTGGCGGCCACAACGCGCTGCCCGGTCAGACTAAGTCTGGCAGAGCTCCGTGCCGGTTAACAGGGCGCCTCAAAGCGCAGTGGTCCTTACCCTCGGTGGGTCACCAGCTCAGGGCTTCCCCGTTCGCGTGCCAGAATCCGCCGCTGTTCGACAGGTTCAGCTCGTCCAGCCGTGCCAGCAATCCCGCCGCGGCCTGATCCGGGTCAACGTCGCCGCCGCCTCCGGTCATCTCTGTCCTGACATAGCCGGGATGCAGCACCGCGACCGCCACGCCGCGATCCGCCAGGTCCCTGGCCAGCGACGCGCCCACCATGTTGGCGGCCGCCTTGGACATGCGATAGCCGTAGTAGCCTCCCGAAGTGTTGTCAGCGATCGAGCCCATGCGGCTGCTGACGATGCCGACCTTGGCGTCGGGCGCCAGGCACGGCAGCAGCGCCTGAGTGACGAGCAGAGGGCCGATGCTGTTGATCCGGAACTGGACCAGGAGATCCTCGATGCCTGCGGCGTCGATCTCACCCAGCTTGTCCCGGCGCAGGACGCCCGCGTTGTTGATCAACAGATCGATCCGGCGATCGCCGATGCGATCGGGCAGGCGGCTCACGGCGGCGATGTCACCGACGTCGACACCGTCGATGATCTCCGCTCCCAGCGCCTCCAGTGCCGGAGACCCGGTGCGGCATACGGCCGCCAGCTCGTGGCCGCGGTCCGCCAGCTGGCGGACAAGTTCGAGACCGATGCCTCTGTTGCACCCGGTGACGACGCAGAATCCCATATCGA
>CBDTYJ010000035.1:0-15079 GCA_965364575.1 uncultured Gammaproteobacteria bacterium | reverse complement strand
CGCCGGTTACGATGCCGGGCTGGTGGGGACCGCCCTGATGCGGGCGCAGTCGCCGGAGAAGCTGATCTCCTTGCTTCGCGAAGCGGGCAGCGGTGCCCGGGCGGTCGGGCTTTGAACATACGGATCAAGATCTGTGGCCTGACCAGCCAGAATGCCGTCCACGCGGCGGTGGAGGCCGGGGCCGATTCCCTGGGGTTCGTGTTCGCCGATTCCCCGCGCCAGGTGACGGTTGCCAGGGCGCTGGAGCTGACGGCGGATCTGCCGGCCGCGGTCACCCGTGTGGCCGTGATGCGGCACCCTTCCGAGGCCGCTGTCACCGCCGTGATGGAGGGATTCCAGCCGGATTTCTTGCAGACGGATCATGGCGATTTCAGCGCCATCCGCCTGCGTGGAACGTGTCGGCCGCTGCCTGTCTACCGGGACGGAGAAGCGCTGCCGGATCGGGTGCCGTCCCTGCTACTCTACGAAGGGCCGACCAGCGGCAGCGGAAAGGTGGCAGACTGGGAGACCGCCGCCCTGCTGGCCCGGCGCTCACGGCTGGTCCTGGCCGGCGGACTGTCGGTCGAAAACGTAGGCGAGGCGATCGGCGCCGTCAGGCCCTACGGCGTCGATGTCAGCTCTGGCGTGGAGTCGGAGCCCGGACGCAAGGACCCCCAGCGCATCTACCAATTCATTGTCGCGGCACGCGCCGCCGCGGCCCCCATCGAGATCTTCGGAGAACACGATCATGACGGCTCAAGCAGCTCAGTCCGATAACGCGGCAACCCTGCTGGACGACCTGCTCTCGGGGCGGCTGCCCGACGAGCGGGGCCGCTTCGGCCCCTTCGGAGGGCGCTACGTGCCCGAGACCCTGGTGCCGGCGCTCGACCGTCTGGAGTCGGGGGTCAGGCAATATCTTCATGATACGGCCTTCCAGCGGGAGTTCACGGCTGAACTGCGGGATTGGGTCGGACGGCCGACCGCTTTGACCCCGGCACCCTCGCTGGGCAAGGCCTGGGGCGCAGAAGTCTGGCTGAAGCGCGAGGACCTGGCCCACACCGGGGCTCACAAGATCAACAATGCGCTGGGTCAGGCGATGCTGGCGCGACTGCTCGGAGCCAGCCGTATCGTGGCTGAAACCGGAGCCGGCCAGCATGGTGTGGCGTCGGCCGCAGCCTGCGCCCGGGTCGGGTTGCCCTGCGTGGTCTACATGGGTGAGATCGACTGCGAGCGGCAATCGCCGAACGTCGAACGCATGCGCCGCCTCGGCGCCGAAGTGATCCCGGTGACCGGCGGGGACCGGACCCTGCGCGCGGCCATCGACGAGGCGCTGCGGGACTGGGTCTCTGACCCCGTAGAAACCTACTATCTGCTGGGCTCCGCCGTCGGCCCCCACCCCTATCCTTACCTGGTGCGCGAGCTGCATTCCGTGATCGGCCGTGAGGCCCGGGAGCAGGTCATAGAGCGGGCCGGCGGCCTGCCCGACCTGGTGGTCGCCTGCGTCGGTGGCGGTTCCAATGCCATCGGTCTGTTCCACCGTTTCCTCGGGGACAGCGACGTGGAGATCCTCGGCATCGAAGCCGGGGGCAGCGGCACGGGCCTCGGCCAGAATGCGGCGACCCTGGCCCACGGGCATCCGGGCGTACTGCACGGCACCTATTCCATGCTGCTGCATGACAGCGACGGACAGGTCCAGGAGACCCATTCGGTCTCCGCCGGGCTGGACTACCCGGGCGTCGGTCCCGAGCACGCTCTGCTGGCTTCCATCGGCCGTGTCCGCTACGAGACCGCGAGCGACGCCGAGGCCCTGGCTGCCCTGGATGAATGCTGCGCGCTCGAAGGCATCCTGCCCGCGCTGGAGACGGCCCATGCCTTCGCCGGCGCCAGGCGATGGGCCGCCGGCCATCCTGGCGGGCGCATCGTGATCGGACTCTCGGGCCGGGGAGACAAGGACATGCCGACCCTGGCCAAGTACCCGCCCGGGAGCACGCTCCCATGAGGCCCGAGGATCGGATCAGCGCCGCGATCGAACAGGCCGGGACCGAGGGCCGCACCGCCCTGGTGGCGTTTATCACGGCAGGTTATCCGGACCGTGACCGGTTCGCCGAGCAGCTGGCCGCCTTGTCCCGGGCGGCGGACGTCGTCGAGATCGGGGTGCCGTTCAGCGATCCCATGGCGGACGGCCTGACCATCCAGCGGGCATCCCAGGCCGCTATCGCCGCGGGCGTGACCCTGACCTGGATCCTGGATCAGATCGAGACGGTGGACGCCGAGGCGCCGCTGGTGCTGATGAGCTATCTCAATCCCCTGCTGGCGTTCGGTTTCGAGCGTCTGGCCGATCGGGCGGCCGCGGCCGGGGTCGCGGGCTTTATCGTCCCGGATCTGCCGCTGGACGAAAGCGAAGAGATCGGCGCGGCTCTAAGAAGCCAGGGGCTGGCCCTGATCCAGCTGGTGACGCCGGTCACCACCGACGAACGCCTCGCCCAGGCCTGTGCCGCCAGCACCGGCTTCGTGTACGCGGTGACGGTGACGGGGATCACCGGCGGCGACAGCGGCGGAAACGAAAACCTGGCCGGATATCTGAAACGCGTGGCGGCGGCTTCGCCGGTGCCGGTGTGTGCCGGCTTCGGCGTCCGCGAGCCGGCCCAGGTGGCCGAGATCGGCCGCTACGTGCCCGGCGTGATCGTCGGTTCGGCTCTGGTCGAGGCCATGGAACGGGGCGAGGAGCCGGCCGATTTTATCCGCTCGTTGGCGGCCGGCCCCAACAAGGCCGTGCAGGGCTGAGTCGTTTTCTGCTAGTTTTCACGCCAGCGGGCGGGAACTGAATCCCGACCGGATATCAGAAACAGCCACAAATGGCTGCCAACAGGGGGCAATCAAATGGGAATGATGACGGAGTTCAAGAGCTTCGCCATGCGCGGCAACGTGGTCGACATGGCGGTGGGTATCATCATCGGTGCCGCTTTCGGCAAGATCGTTTCCTCGTTCGTCAAGGACGTGATCATGCCGCCCATCGGCGTGTTGGTCGGCGGCGTGGATTTCTCCGATCTGGCGATCACGATAAAGGAAGCCGCCGGTGACGTAGCGGCCGTGACCATCAATTACGGCGCATTCCTTCAGACGGTATTCGATTTCCTGATCATCGCCTTCGCCATCTTCATGGCCATCAAGGCCATGAACAGCATGCGCAAGAAAGAAGAAGAGGCGCCTCCTGCGCCGCCCAAGCCGTCCAAGGAAGAAGAGCTGCTGACCGAGATCCGGGATCTGCTCAAAAATCGGAGCTGATCCAGACGGTGACTGCACGGCCCCGGCCCGGCAGTAGTCGGGCCGGGGCCGTGTTGTATGCTCGGCAGTCATGAGACTGATCCGGGCGAGCACGGATGATCTGGCGCTGCTGGCGCCGCTCTACGACGCCTATCGCCAATTCTATGGCCGGGCGGCAGATCCGGACCTCGCAAGGCGCTTTCTCGCCGAGCGTCTGGGGGAGGCAGCGGCGGTCGTATTCCTCGCCGTCGATGACGACGGCGCGACGGGACTCGGCTTCGTCCTGCTTTATCCCAGCTTCAATTCCGTCGCTGCCCGTCCGACCTGGATCCTCCATGATCTCTTCGTCGACCCGGATCACCGGCGTCAGGGTGTGGCCCGGGCACTCATGGAGGAGGCCCGCGCGCTGGCCGTGGCGTCCGGCGCCGACGGGCTGAGTCTGTCCACGGCGACCGATAATCTGCGAGCGCAATCCCTGTACGAAGCACTCGGCTACCGCCGTGATCAGGCCTTCCACCATTATTTTCTGCCACTGACCGACGACGGCTGATCGTCCATGTCGCCGCCGTCAATTCGCGAGCCACTGGCGCCGCTGCAGACTATACTGGGTCTGTGTCGATAATCAGGTCGGAAACCGGAGGCGGGACTATGAATCGATCTGCACAACTGACGGCCGCCATGGCGCTGGCGGCGGTGTTGGGCGGCTGCGGCAAGAGCGCGCAGACGGTGAGCTTCAGCGCCGACGTGCAGCCGATCCTGGAGCGGCGCTGCACCGCCTGTCATCAACCGGGACAACCCGGGTACGAGGCTTCCGGATTGCGAATGGACTCATACGCCGCATTGATGGAGGGCACCCGCTACGGGCCCGTGGTGCTGCCGGGCGACGCCATGAGCAGCGTCATGATCATGCTGGTGGAGGGCCGCGCCGATCCGTCCCTGAAGATGCCTCACGGTGACGCGAGACCACCCACCAGCGACGAGGTCATGACGCTCCGGACCTGGGTAGAGCAGGGCGCACCGGAGAACTAGTCAGCCGGGAATCTTCCCCCGGGTCGGGGATCGCCGGCCCTGAACGGGCAGCGGCTCGCCGATCATCGCTGTTGCGGACTCCGGCAGATCAATGTCGTGCCGGCCCGGATTTGCGCGCCAGCAGCATCAGCGTCAGCCCGAGGGCACTCACCGCCAATCCTGCCCAGGCCGGCTGCACAGACAGACCCAGCCAGAGCACGCCGGCGATCAGCAGGGCGCCGCCACATACGGCCAGGTATCGCTGCCTCGACTCCATCTCGCTCTGCCGGCGCAGGGCATCGAGCCCCGGGACCCGCACTTCGATCTGCAGCTTGCCCTCGGCGGCGCGCTGCAGGATGTTGTGCACCACCTGGGGAAACTCCTGCAGGCTTTCGCCGACCTCCGGCAGCTGGTCCCTCAGCCTATTGATCACCGCCTTGCCGCTGACCCGCTCCCGCATCCATTCTTCCAGGATCGGCTGCGCCGTCTCCCAGAGATCCAGCTCCGGATACAGTTCGCGACCCAGGCCCTCGATGTTGAGCAAAGTCTTCTGCAGCAGGATCAGCTGCGGCTGGACTTCCATGTCGAAGCGCCGCGCTGCCGTAAACAGCCGCACCAGGAATTGACCGAAGGAGATCTCCTTCAACGGCCGGTTGAAGATCGGTTCACAGACGGTGCGGAAGGCGGATTCCAGTTCGTCGACCCGGGTGTCCCGGGGGACCCACCCCGAGTGCAGGTGCAGCCGCGCGATGCGGGGATAATCCCGGTTGAAGAAGGCGAGGAAGTTCTCCGCCAGATACTGTTGATCCCTGGGGCTGAGGCTGCCGACGATCCCGAAGTCCACCGCCAGATACCGGGGGCTGGCCGGATCCTGCACGTCGACGAAGATGTTGCCCGGGTGCATGTCCGCGTGGAAGAAATTGTGGCGGAACACCTGGGTGAAGAAGATCTCGACGCCGGTGGCCGCCAGCCTGGCCATGTCCACACCACCGGCTCTCAGGCCATCCACATCGCCGATGGGGATGCCGCTGATCCGCTCCGTGACCAGCACGTTCGGGCGGCACAAATCCCAGAACACTTCGGGTACGTAGAGCAACGAAGACTCCGCGAAGTTGCGCCGCAGCTGAGCCGCGTTGGCGGCCTCGCGCATGAGGTCCAGTTCGTCGTTGACCACCTTGTCGTATTCTGCGACCACCTCGACCGGCCTCAGGCGCTGAGCCTGCGGCCAGAACCGCCTGGCGATCCTGGCCAGGGCGTACATGACGGCCAGATCGCCGGCGATCTGCCGCCGGACGCCGGGCCGCAGGATCTTGACCACGACTTCGCGGCCATCCGGCAGCGCTGCGCCATGGACCTGGGCGATCGACGCCGCCGCGATCGGCTGCTCATCGAAGCGGCTGAACATCTCTTCCAGGGGCTTGCCATAGGATGCTTCCGCCAGGGCCCGGGCCTGCTCCGCTGGGAACGGCGGAACTGCGTCCTGAAGCTTAGCCAGCTCGTCCGCGATATCTCGCGGCAGCAGGTCCCGCCGTGTCGAGAGGCCCTGTCCGAATTTGACGAAAATCGGACCGAGTTCCTCCAGTGCGAGACGGATCCGGACGCCCCGTGGCTCGCCGCCGATGCCGGACCGGGACAGGCCAAACCCGAGAATCCTCCCGGCCGTGCGGTAGAGACGACTCTCGCCCAGGAACTCGTCGAGACCGTGGCGGATCAGCACGCGCTGTATCCGCAGCAGGCGCAGCGCCTGGGCGGGCCGCATCATCTCTCTTTTCCCCGGGACTCGAGCCGTCGCAGCCGCACCTCGGCCCGATCAAGATCGCCGCTGAGTGCGTCCACTTGATCGAGGAATTCATCCACCTCGAAGCGGGTCGGCAGATCACGGCTTTCTTCCTTCAGGAACTCCCCCGTGTCGCGACTCAGGGTCTCGGCGGTCTCCCGTCCCCAGCGCGCGAGACTCCTGGCCGCGTTCCCGATCTGATGGGCGGCGACGTCGCCGACGCGGCGTGACAGCTCTTCCTCCCAGTCGGGTCGGGCCAGGTCGAGTAGCCGTTTGAAGTCCTGGGCGACGACCGGGTCGCCGCTGATGGATACCGCGCCCTGGCGGAACAGCTCGGGGTCCGCGGTCAGACCGAGACGGGCGAGGGAGAGGGGCAGGCCGCTGATCAGACAATCAGGCGTGTGCGAACCGCCTTCCGTCAGCTCGACACCATCTTCGCTGGCGACAATTTCCAGCGCCAGCGGCAAACCGCGCAGCTCGACCCTGAGGCTGCGCCCCAAAAGCGAACGGCTGAGCCGCGATGCCTCCCGGGAGTCGGCGATGCCCCGGTTCAGGAGCGCCTCCAGGGGCTTGTACAGCGACGATGACAAGGGCTGATCCGGGCTCAAAGGCGATAGCCGCGATGGAGCGCGACGATGCCCCCGGAGAGATTGTGATACCGGCAATTCTCGAAGCCTGCATCGATCATCATCTCCTTCAGGGTGTCCTGATCCGGATGCATGCGGATCGACTCGGCCAGATAGCGATAGCTGGCGCTGTCGCCCGCCACGATCCGTCCCATCGCCGGCAGCAGCTTGAAGGAATAGAGGTCGTAGACCGGGGCCAGGCCCGGGGCCACCGGACGCGAGAATTCCAGCACCAGTAGTTGGCCGCCGGGTTTCAACACCCGATACATGGAGACCAGGGCGGCGGCCTTGTCGGTCACGTTGCGCAGGCCGAAGCCGATGGTCACACAGTCGAAACTCCCGTCTGCAAAAGGCAGGTGCTCCGCGTCGGCCACGCAACAGCTGAGGTTGCCGGAAGCCCCTTCGTCCAGCAGTCGGTCGCGCCCCCGCGTCAGCATGGCGGCGTTGATGTCGGTGAGTATCACCTGGCCATCCGGGCCGACCTTGCTCGCCATCCCGAGACTCAGGTCACCCGTGCCACCCGCCACGTCCAGGGCCCGGTCTCCCGGGCGCAGTCCGGTCTGCTCTATGGTGAAGCGTTTCCAGAGCCGGTGGACGCCGAAGGACATCAGATCGTTCATCAGGTCGTAGCGGTCGGCCACGGAATCGAATACGCCACGCACCCGCCGCGCCTTGTCTTCGGCCGCGACCTGCTCAAAACCGAAATCGACGCTGCGTCGGCGTTCGCTCATTGCGCCTCATCCGGCGGCGCCTGATCGCGCCGCTTATAGCCCACTTCGTCCAGACGCTGCAGGTAGTCCTTCCAGTTCTCCTCCTGCCCGGTGGCCAGCTCATGGAGGTAAGCCCAGGTGAACAGCCCCGAATCGTGTCCGTCATCGAAGCGCAGCCGTACCGCGTAGTGGCCGACGGGCTCGACGGCGGTGATGTTGACGTTTTCCTTGCCGACCATCAGCACGGCCTGTCCCGGTCCGTGACCCTGCACCTCGGCGGACGGAGAGAACACGCGCAGATATTCGCAGGGCAGCTGCGATTTGCTGCCGTCCGCATAGCTCAGTTCCAGCAACCGCGATTTTCGGCGCAGACGGATCTCGGTGGGGGCAGGGGCTTTCTCGTTCATGGGGCTCCATGGCGTTGGCGACGGGCAGCGCCGGACCATCATTCTACCGCGAGCCGCGGCCGGGCCACGAGCTAGAGGATGTAGCGGGTCAGGTCCTCGTCCTTGACCAGTTCACCCAGATGCTCGTCCACGTAGCCGGCCGTCACGTCCACGCCCTGACCGCCGCGGTCGGCGGCTTCGAAGGATACCGATTCCAGCAGTCGCTCAAGGACCGTATGCAGACGGCGGGCGCCGATGTTCTCCGCCTGCTCGTTGACCTGGAACGCGATCTGCGCCAGACGCAGTACCCCGCTCTCGGCGAAGCTGAGCCGGACGCCTTCCGTCTCCATCAATGCTGCGTACTGCTCAGTCAGCGAGCAATCCGGCTCGGTCAGGATGCGCTGGAACTCCTCGGTGGTGAGGGCGTCGAGTTCGACCCGGATGGGGAAGCGTCCCTGCAATTCGGGGATCAGGTCGGAAGGCTTGGCCACGTGGAAGGCGCCCGAGGCGATAAACAGGATGTGGTCGGTGCGCACCATGCCGTACTTGGTGTTGATCGTGCAGCCCTCCACCAGCGGCAGCAGGTCGCGCTGCACGCCCTCTCGGGAGACGTCGGCGCCCACGCCCTCGCTGCGTTTGGCGACTTTGTCCAGCTCGTCGATAAACACGATCCCGTTCTGCTCGACGTTTTCCACCGCCTTCAGCTTCAGCTCTTCTTCGTTGATCATCTTGGCCGCTTCTTCGTCAATCAGCAGCCGGAAGGCGTCCCTGACCCTGAGCTTGCGCGAGCGGGTGCGGCCGCCGCCCAGGTTCTGGAACAGACCCTGCAATTGCTGGGTCATCTCCTCCATCCCCGGCGGCGCCATGATCTCCACCCCCATGGGCATCGCCCGGGTCTGTATCTCGATCTCACGATCGTCCAGCTTGCCTTCCCGCAACATCTTGCGGAATTTCTGCCGGGTCTCGGCGCCGCCCGGGCCCTCGCCCGCCTGCTCGCCGCCCCAGCTGTCGCTGGTGCCCGGCAGAAGCGCATCCAGCACGCGGCTCTCGGCGGCGTCCTGGGCTCGATCCCGCAGCTTCTCCATCTGCTCCTCGCGGCTCATCTTGACCGCCTCGTCGACCAGGTCCCGGACGATGCTGTCCACCTCCCGCCCCACGTAGCCCACTTCGGTGAACTTGGTGGCCTCGACCTTGATGAAAGGGGCCCTGGCCAGGCGGGCGAGACGGCGGGCAATCTCTGTCTTGCCGACGCCGGTGGGCCCGATCATGAGGATGTTCTTGGGCGTGATCTCGCTGCGCATGGGCTCTTGCACCTGCATCCGTCGCCAGCGGTTGCGCAGGGCGATCGCCACCGCGCGCTTCGCCTCATCCTGGCCGACGATGTGCTTGTCCAGCTCCTGGACGATCTCTCTGGGGGTCATCTGGCTCATCAGTCTGGCTCCGGCTCAGGCGCCCGCCGGGGGCGCTTCGAGGGTCTCGATGACGATATTGCGATTTGTGTATATGCAGACATCTGCGGCGATCTGCAGCGATCTTTCTACTATCGTGCGGGCATCCAGCTGGGTATTCTCGATCAACGCCCGGGCGGCCGACTGGGCATATGCGCCACCTGAGCCGATCGCCATCAGGTCCCGCTCGGGTTCGATGACGTCACCGTTGCCGGAGATGGTCAGGGAGTTCTCCCGGTCCGCGACGCAGAGCAACGCCTCGAGACGGCGCAGCATGCGGTCGGTGCGCCAGTCCTTGGCCAGTTCGATAGCCGCCCGGGTGAGGTTGCCGTATTGCTCCAGCTTGGCCTCGAAGCGCTCGAAAAGCGTGAACGCATCTGCCGTACCGCCGGCGAAGCCGGCCAGCACGCGGCCGTCGTAGAGCCGGCGCACCTTGCGTGCGTTGCCTTTCATGACCGTGTCGCCCAGGGTCACCTGGCCGTCACCGCCCAGGGCGACGATGCCGTCGCGGCGCACTGACAACACGGTGGTACCACGAAACTGCTCCATGGGGATTTTTCCTTTCTGTATGGGGCGCGTGACGCCCGGGCTCAGTCCGATTCCGGGTCGTCCTGACGCTTGCGCGCCCGCGGATGGGATTTGTCATAGATGCGGGCGAGATGCTGGAAATCAAGATGGGTGTAGATCTGCGTCGTCCCGATATCGGCATGGCCGAGCAATTCCTGGACACCGCGCAGGTCGCCGCTGGACTCCAGCATATGGGTGGCGAAGGAATGACGCAGCAGATGGGGATTGACCCCGGACGCCATGCCAAGGCGGCGGGACCACTCGCGCAGTCGAGCCTGGACCGTGCGCGTGCTGATGCGCCGACCCAGGCGGCTCACGAACAACGCGGTCTCGTCGGCGTCGGCCTTGCCGGCGCGCACCGGCAGCCACCGTGAGATGGCGCGGACGGCCTTGCTGCCGACCGGCAGCAGCCGGGTCTTGTTGCCCTTGCCGGTGACACGCACCGTCCCGTCAGCGAGATCGAGATCGGTAAGATCGAGGCCGGTCAGTTCTGCAAGGCGCAGACCACTGGAGTAGAACAGCTCCATAATGGCTCGATCCCGGACCGCCAGGGGGTGATCGCTGTCGATCTCCAGCAGCCGCGCGACCTGATCCACGTCCAGCGTCTTGGGTAGCCGCCTGGGCAGTTTCGGCGCCTGGACGTCCGACACCGGGTTGGATTCGATCTCGCCCTCGCGCAGCAGATACGAGAAGAACCCGCGCAGCGCAGACAGCCGTCTCTGGATACTGCTGGCGGCCAGCCCGCGCCGGTGAGACCAGGAGGTAAATGCACGGATGTGATAGCTGTCCACGGCGCCCCAGTGCGGGAGCGCCTCGCTCTCCAGGAAGCGGCGCAGGGCGTTGACGTCGCGACGGTAGTTCTTTTCCGTGTTCGAAGACATGCGCCGCTCGTAGCGCAGGTGTCGCCCGTAGGCCAGGATCCATTCACGATCCAGTCCGGACACCGGCAGCTCCGCTCAGCCGCCCCGGGCTGCGACCGCGACCCCGATCAGATCGCCGATGCGCTCCAGAAAATCCGTGCTCATCCCCGGATGGAATCGGTCCGGATCGTGGCTGCCGATGGCGAGCATGCCGACCTGCGCATTGGGTCCGAGCGGCACCAGCGCGATGGAACCGATCTCGTCGGCGTGCTCGGGGAACAGGAATTCGAGCTGCGCGTCCCGGGCCCGTCCGCAACGGGGCTGCCCTCGTTCGATAAAGGTGGCGAAGGGTTGCAGGCCCGGATTGCTGCGGTCCACCCGCCGCAGGAACCGGGTATCCGCGGCCTGGACGATGGTCGAGGGATCGTGGAACAGCACGACCACCGACTCGTGGCCGCCCAGGTCCTCGCGCAGCGCCAGTTCGAGCCTGGTGATGACCTCATCCAGACCGTCGGCACCGATCAGTTCAAGAGACAGGCGGTGCACCTTGTCCGACAGCTGGTGATTGCTGCGGGCGACACCCACCAGCTCTTTCAGCCGTCTCTCCAGTTTGCGGTTCTTGGCCCGGAGAACATCCAGCTGGCGCTCCACCAGCGACACAGTGCCGCCGCCGTTGTGGTGGGGCAGGCGGATCTGGTCCAGGAGCTGCGGGTGGCGCAGGAAAAACTCCGGATCCTCGGCCAGGAAGCGGGCGACCTCTTCTTCACCCGGGTGATCGGCAACGGCCTTGCTGGTGGGTTGACTGCTCATTGATTGGTGATTCCCTCGTAAACTCTGACGGCTGGTCCTGTCATCCACAGCGGTTCCCCCGGTCCCTCCCAGGCGATGCTGATCTCTCCACCGGGCAGGCGGACTATGACCGTCGCGTCCGTCTCGCCCCACAATCTGGCCACAGCGGCAGCGGCGCAGGCCCCGGTCCCGCAGGCCCGGGTCTCTCCGCACCCCCGTTCGTGCACGCGGAGCACGATCCGGCCCCGGTCCACGATCTCCATAAAACCGACGTTGGTGCCTTTCGGGAAGGCCGGGTGCCGTTCCAATACGGGTCCGATCTCCGCCACCGGCGCCCCGGCCGCTGCGGGCACGCGGATGACCGCATGAGGGTTGCCCATTGAAACGGCACCGAATTCCAGCGTCCGGCCCTCGACTTCAATGGTATAGACCGGCGCCTGTTCTGTCGCCTCGTATGGCAGCGCGGCCGGCGTGAAATCGGGGACACCCATCTCCACGGTCACCAGACCGTCGTCCCGGACCCGGGCCCGGACGGTGCCTGCCGGGCTCTCCAGCGACATTTCCCGGCGGCGGCGTGCGCTGGTCTCGTAGAACAGGAGCGCCACGCATCGCAGGCCATTGCCGCATTGTTCGGCCGCGCGACCGTCCGCGTTGTAGATGCCATAAGCCACATCCCCGTCGGCGCGGGGATGGTCCAGCAACAGCAACTGGTCGAAGCCGATACCGGTATGCCGGTCAGCCATGGCGCGGATCTGATCGCTGTCGGGCGTAAAGCTCTGATAGCGGCGGTCCACCACCACGAAGTCGTTGCCCAATCCGTGCATCTTGACGAAGCGCACGCCGGCATTGGCCAGCCCCGGTTCGGGGCGTGGGTCGGGACGGCTCACTCGCCGCACCCGGTGTGTCCGCACTGCCCGCGTGGGTAGATCATGTCGTCGTACCTGGCCGAAACTTTCATCGAGGGTTCCGCGTGATTATAGTGTCGGCGGCACAATCCAGACAGACATAATGAAATACCGTGACCTCCGTGATTTTCTCGGCCAGCTAGAGGCTCGGGAACTGTTGAAGCGTATCCAGGCGCCGGTCAGCCCGCGGCTGGAGATGACGGAGATCTGTGACCGTGTCCTGCGCCGGGGTGGCCCGGCCCTGTTGTTCGAGCGGCCCGAGGGATATCGGACGCCGGTGCTGGGCAATCTGTTCGGGACGCCCGAGCGGGTGGCATTGGGTATGGGCCGGGAGTCTGTCGAGTCCTTGCGGGAGATCGGGGAACTGCTCGCTTTTCTGCGCCAGCCCGAACCGCCGCGCGGCATGCGGGACGCCTGGGACAAGCTCCCGGTATTCCGCCAGATCCTCAATATGGGGCCGAAGCTGAGGCGATCCGGCCCCTGCCAGGCCAATATCACGGAGGGGCCGGACGTCGACCTCTCCAGGCTGCCGATACAGACTTGCTGGCCGGGCGATGCAGGCCCATTGATCACCTGGGGGCTGGTCGTGACCCGGGGCCCGGACAGTCCGAGGCAGAATCTCGGCATCTATCGCCAGCAGGTCATCGCTCGCAACCGCGTCATCATGCGCTGGCTGTCCCACCGCGGCGGCGCCCTGGATTGTCGAGCCTGGCAGCAGGCTCATCCTGGCGAGGACTTCCCGGTTGCGGTCGTCCTGGGGGCCGATCCGGCCACCATCCTCGGAGCGGTGACGCCGGTGCCGGATACCTTGTCAGAATATGCGTTCGCCGGGCTGCTGCGCGGCGGGAAGACCGAACTGGTGAGCTGTCTCGGGAGCGACCTGCAGGTGCCCGCTTCCGCCGAGATCGTGCTGGAAGGCCACATATCGCCCGACGATACTGCACCCGAGGGCCCATTCGGCGACCACACCGGCTACTACAATGAGGTAGAGTCGTTCCCGGTATTCACCATCGACCGCATCACTCAACGCGATGAGCCCATTTATCACAGCACGTACACCGGCAGGCCGCCGGACGAGCCCGCAGTGCTGGGCGTGGCGCTCAACGAGGTGTTCGTGCCGATCCTGAAGCGGCAGTTTCCGGAGATCGAGGATTTTTATCTGCCGCCCGAGGGTTGCTCTTACCGCATGGCGATCGTCAGCATCCGCAAACAGTATCCGGGACACGCCAGCCGCGTGATGATGGGCGTTTGGTCGTTCCTGCGGCAGTTCATGTACACCAAATTCGTGATCGTGACCGATGACGACGTGGACGTGCGCGACTGGCAGGACGTGATCTGGGCCATGAGCACGCGTATGGACCCGGCCAGGGACACCACCATCATCGAACAGACGCCGATCGACTATCTGGATTTTGCGTCCCCGGTCTCGGGTCTGGGATCGAAAATCGGTTTCGACGCAACCAACAAGATGCCCGGTGAGAGCGACCGCGAATGGGGTCGGCCGATCAGCATGGACGAGGACACGTGCCGCAGGATCGACGCGCTCTGGCCGGAACTGGGCCTGGGCTGAGAACTGCGGCTTTGGACGACACTCTGGGAGGGAAGTATGCGCCACATCATCGTCATGAATGCCAAGGGAGGCTGCGGCAAGAGCACCATCGCCACTAACCTGGCGAGCTACTACGCGGTCAGGGGTCATAAGGTCGCGCTGGCGGATTTCGATCCTCAACGCTCGAGTCTGGATTGGGCGGAGATCCGGCCCTCCTACCAGCCGGAGATCACGGCCCTGGCGGCGTTCGACGAAGGGCTCCGCCATCTGCCGCGGGACTGCGAATACGTAGTCATCGACGCCCCGGCCCGCAGCCACGGCAAGGAACTGACCGAGCTGCTGCGCCGGGCCGAGACCGTGCTGGTCCCGGTGATGCCCTCGGAGATCGACATGCGGGCGACCCGCAACTTCATCGCCGAGCTGCTGGCCACGGGCAAGGTCGAGCGTCGCCAGGCCAAGATCGGCCTGGTGGGCAACCGCATCCGCGAGAACACCGTCATCTTCGATGAACTGGATCTATTCCTGCGCAAGCAATCGGTCCCCTACGTGGCCACCCTGCGCGAGGCACAAAACTACATCCGCGCCTATTCCCGCGGTCTCGGCGTGTTCGAGTTGCCCGAATATCTGGCCTGGCCCGATTGGGAGCAATGGGGGCCGTTGACCGACTGGCTGGACAGCAGGGCCTCGCAACCGTGATCAGCCGGCTGCGGCGCTCTCCGCCAGGCTGGCCCTGATGCCCTCGTCCAGGTCCTGATAGCGCGGCAGATAGGCCAGTTCCGTCCGCATCAGGCGCGTGTCCAGGCGACGGGACTCCTGCAGGAAGCTGCGCATCATGGGCGAAGCGCGGGCAAGCAGGGTCTCGAAATCCACCTGTTCCGGAGGCGGAAGATCCGCCAGCGCGGCCACACGTCGGAAATATTCGCCCATGCTGGCGTGATTGCCGTCGCCGACGTTGAAAACCTGGTGAGGTCCCCGATAGACGGATGCCGCCAGGCATGCACCGACCAGATCATCCACATGGATGCGGTTGCCGGGCCGCGGTTCGGGTTCGTCGGATGCCACCTGGGCACCGGCGGCGAGCCGGGCCAGGGGCAGTCGCCCCGGCCCATAGATTCCCGGCACCCGCAGCACCCGGACGGGGGTGTCTCGGGACCCGCCCCACGCCAGAACCTGTCGCTCTGCGTCCAGGCGGCGGCGGCCGCGATCGTTGG